>NZ_JBEOWS010000102.1:0-26173 GCF_040296125.1 Streptomyces sp. NPDC002265
ACCCGGACGGACCCTCGCGGACGTACGCGCCCGCCGACGGCGCGGCGCGCTCAGTCGGTGCCGAACTCCATCGCGGCCCGGTCCAGCAGCTGCTCGTCGTCGGACGCCTCGCCGCGGGAGGCGATGGCCTCGGCGCCGCCCTCCGGCATGGTCTCGATCAGGCCGGTCGCCGCCGCCGGGGCGACGCCGATCAGCTCGGGGTGGGTCGTGCCGACGATGCCGAGGCCGGCGTACTGCTCCAGCCGGGCGCGGGAATCGGCGATGTCGAGGTTGCGCATGGTGAGCTGGCCGATCCGGTCCACCGGGCCGAACGCCGAGTCCTCGGTGCGCTCCATCGACAGCTTGTCCGGGTGGTAGCTGAACGCGGGGCCGGTGGTGTCGAGGAGCGAGTAGTCCTCGCCGCGCCGCAGCCGCAGGGTCACCTCGCCGGTGACCGCCGAGCCGACCCAGCGCTGGATCGACTCGCGCACCATCAGCGCCTGCGGGTCCAGCCAGCGGCCCTCGTACATCAGCCGGCCCAGCCGCCGGCCCTCGTTGTGGTAGTGGGCGAGGGTGTCCTCGTTGTGGATCGCGTTGACGAGACGCTCGTAGGCGGCGTGCAGCAGCGCCATGCCCGGCGCCTCGTAGATGCCGCGGCTCTTCGCCTCGATGATCCGGTTCTCGATCTGGTCCGACATGCCCAGGCCGTGGCGGCCGCCGACGGCGTTGGCCTCCATCACCAGGTCGACCGGGGAGGCGAACTCCTTGCCGTTGATGCTCACCGGGCGGCCCTGGTCGAAGCCGATCGTCACGTCCTCCGGGGCGATCTCGACCTCGGGGTCCCAGAACCGCACGCCCATGATCGGCTCGACGGTCTCCACGCCGGTGTCGAGGTGCTCCAGCGTCTTGGCCTCGTGGGTGGCGCCCCAGATGTTGGCGTCGGTCGAGTACGCCTTCTCGGTGCTGTCGCGGTACGGCAGCCCGTGGGCCACCAGCCACTCCGACATCTCCTTGCGGCCGCCCAGCTCGGAGACGAAGTCGGCGTCGAGCCACGGCTTGTAGATGCGCAGATGCGGGTTGGCGAGCAGGCCGTAGCGGTAGAACCGCTCGATGTCGTTGCCCTTGAACGTCGAGCCGTCGCCCCAGATCTGGACGTCGTCCTCCAGCATCGCCCGCACCAGCAGCGTGCCGGTGACGGCACGGCCGAGCGGGGTGGTGTTGAAGTAGGCGCGGCCGCCCGAGCGGATGTGGAACGCGCCGCAGGCGAGCGCGGCCAGGCCCTCCTCGACCAGCGCCGCCCGGCAGTCGACCAGGCGCGCGATCTCGGCGCCGTAGGTCTTCGCGCGGCCGGGCACCGAGGCGATGTCGGGCTCGTCGTACTGGCCGATGTCGGCGGTGTAGGTGCACGGGACGGCGCCCTTGTCGCGCATCCATGCGACCGCGACCGAGGTGTCGAGGCCGCCCGAGAAAGCGATGCCGACGCGCTCGCCGGTGGGCAGGGAGGTGAGAACCTTGGACATAGGAAGAGTATTCAACGATCCGCATGATTATGCAACCCGTGCGCGGGAGGTCTACTCGGGCGGCTGTTCCCGCTCGGGCTCCTGGGGCGGAGCCGTCGGGCGGAGTCTCAGCCAGACCAGGAAGAACACGCCCAGCGCCAGCATGCCGAGGCCGGTCCACAGGTTGATGTCGACGCCCTCGGACTTGGCGAGGGAGGCCTCGGACGGCGAGATCCCGGCGATCGTCACGATGACGCCGTAGACGACGAACAGTCCGCCGATGACCCGGCGCAGGTCGAAGATCCGCGCGGCGGTGGCGGACCTGCCCTCCAGTTCGGTGACCTCGCGCTGGACGTCCTGCTCGGAGTAGTCGTGGTGTTCGGGCCGGTCGGGGCGGCCGTGGTGCTCGGACATGGTTCCTCGGTCCTCCCGGGATCAGAACGAGAAGGGGATGTAGCAGGCGGCGGCCAGGACCAGCGCGCCCCAGCCCAGCAGGGCCGGCCTGCGGTACCAGGCGTCGTCCCCGGCGGCCGGCGCCTCGGACATTCCGGGGGACGTGGTGCCGTGGACGAGACCCTGGAGCTCCGGCTTCGGGGCGGTGAACAGCGACACGATCACCATGACGACCGCGCCCGCGACGAAGCCCGCGATGGCGGAGACGAAGTTGGCGCCCTGGTCGGTGGGGAGGGGGACGATGTCCCGCTTGTAGAGGACGAAGTAGTTGACCATCGCGGTCACGGTGCCCGCGAGCAGCCCCCAGAAGCCCGACTTCGCCGACGCCCGCTTCCAGAACATGCCCACGATGAAGACCACGAACATCGGCACGTTGAAGAAGGAGAACAGCGTCTGGAGGTAGCTCATGATGTTCGAGAACGACGAGGCCAGGAAGGCCGTGCCGATCGACACCAGCACGCCGAGCACGGTGACGACCCGTCCGAAGCGCACGTAGTACGCGTCCTCGCGGCCCTCGACCACGTACCGCGCCCAGATGTCGTTGGTGAACACCGTGTTGAAGGACGACACGTTGGCCGCCATGCCCGCCATGAAGGCGGCGAGCAGGCCGGTCACCGCGATGCCGAGCACGCCGTTGGGCAGCAGCTCCTGCATCAGGTAGGGGATGGCGTCGTTGTACTGGAGGTCCGAGCCGGAGGTGCCGATCCCCGGGACCAGGGCCGCCGCCACCAGGCCGGGGATCATCACCAGGAAGACGATGAAGATCTTCGGGTACGCGGCGATCAGCGGGGTGCGCCGGGCCGCGGAGAGGTTCTTCGCGGACAGTGCGCGCTGCACCTCGGCGAAGTTCGTCGTCCAGTAGCCGAAGGACAGCACGAAGCCCAGGCCGAGCACGATGGTCAGCCAGTTGGCGCCGAGCGGGTTGGCGCTGCCGATGCCGGTGCCGCCCCACGCGGTGACGAAGTGGTGGCCGTGGCCCGCCGTCAGGGAGTCCGTCAGTCCGCCCCAGCCGCCGGCCTTCTTCAGGCCGAGCACCGTCAGCGGGATCAGCGCCGCCAGGATCACGAAGAACTGGAGGACCTCGTTGTAGATCGCCGAGGACAGGCCGCCCAGGGTGATGTACGCGAGGACGAAGAAGCCGGCCACCACGATGGCCAGCCACTGCGGCCAGCCGAGCAGGGCCTCGACGACGATCGCGAGGGCGTAGAGGTTGACCCCGGCGATCAGGACGGCGGCGAAGGCGAACAGCGCCGAACTGAGCAGATGCGCCCAGCGGTCGAAGCGCAGCAGCAGGAACTCGGGGACCGAGCGGACCTTGGAGCCGTAGTAGAACGGCATCATCACCAGGCCCAGGAACACCATGGCCGGGATGGCGCCGATCCAGTACCAGTGCACGGTGTACGCGCCGTACTGGGCGCTGTTGGCGGCCATGCCCAGGATCTCGGTGGCCGCGAGGTTGGCCGAGACGAAGGCCAGACCGGTGATCCAGGCGGGCAGCGATCTTCCGGAGAGGAAGAAGTCGAGGCTGGTGCGCACCGAACGGCGGGCCGCGAATCCGATGCCCAGGACGACGGCGAAGTAGATCGCCATGAGCGTGTAGTCGAGTGCGTTGGTGGGCAGCCGCAGTTGCTCTGCCAGATATGTGGGGGTTTGCATCCAGAGCTCACCTTGCCTGGTGTTCTTTGTTTGGTTATGAGGGTGACCTGCATGGGGTTTTATGGTTCGATGTGTTCGGTTCTGTTTGAAGCATCGCCAGGTGTACGGATGGAGTGCCGCGGTGAAGAAGACCTCGACCCGACTGGCCGACGGTCGTGAGCTGATCTACTACGACCTGCGCGACGACGCGGTGCGCGACGCGGTGGACCGGCGCCCGCTGGAACCCACGGTCACCACCTCACAGGTGCGCGCGGATCCCCTGCTCGGCGACGCCGTCGCCGTCGCCTCGCACCGCCAGGGCCGCACCTACCACCCCCCGGCCGACGAGTGCCCGCTCTGCCCCTCCCGGGGCGACCGGCTCAGCGAGATCCCGGACTCGTCCTACGACGTGGTCGTCTTCGAGAACCGGTTCCCCTCGCTGGCGGGCGACTCCGGCCGCTGCGAGGTCGTCTGCTTCACCTCCGACCACCACTCCTCCTTCGCCGACCTCGACGAGGAACAGGCGCGCCTGGTGCTGGACGCGTGGACCGACCGGACGTCCGAGCTGTCGCATCTGCCCTCCGTGGAACAGGTCTTCTGCTTCGAGAACCGGGGAGCCGAGATCGGGGTGACCCTCGGTCACCCGCACGGACAGATCTACGCGTACCCCTTCGTCACCCCCCGTACCGCCCTGATGCTGCGCCGACTGGCGGCACACAAGGAGGCGTCGGGCGGCGAGAACCTCTTCGACGCCGTACTGGAACGGGAACTCGCCGGCGGGCGTGTCGTCCTTGAGGGTGAACACTGGGTGGCCTTCGTGCCGTACGCCGCGCACTGGCCCTACGAGGTCCACCTGTATCCCAGGCACCGCGTCCCGGATCTGCTCGCGCTCGGCGAGGCCGCACGCACAGAATTCCCCCAGGTCTATCTGGAAGTCTTGAGGCGCTTCGACCGGATCTTCGGGGAAGGTGAACCGCCCACGCCCTACATCGCAGCCTGGCACCAGGCGCCGTTCGGTGCGCTGGCGGAGTTCGACGGGGTCAGCCGCGACGATTTCGCGCTCCACCTCGAGCTTTTCACCATCCGCCGCACTTCCGGCAAGCTGAAGTTTCTCGCGGGTTCCGAGTCCGGCATGAACGTGTTCATCAACGACGTGCCGCCGGAGCGCGCGGCCGAGCGACTGCGAGAGGTAGCGAGTTCATGAGCGGTAAGTACCTGGTCACGGGTGGCGCGGGATATGTCGGCAGTGTGGTCGCCCAGCACCTGCTGGAGGCCGGCCACGAGGTCACCGTCCTCGACAACCTCTCGACCGGCTTCCGCGAGGGCGTCCCGGCCGGCGCCGCGTTCGTCGAGGGCGACATCCGCGACGCCGCCAAGTGGCTGGACTCCTCCTACGACGCGGTCCTGCACTTCGCCGCCTTCTCCCAGGTCGGCGAGTCGGTGGTGAAGCCGGAGAAGTACTGGGACAACAACGTCGGCGGCACCATGGCGCTGCTCGGCGCGATGCGCGACGCGGGCGTGCGCAAGCTGGTGTTCTCCTCCACCGCCGCCACCTACGGCGAGCCGGTCAGCACCCCGATCACCGAGACCGACCCGACCGCCCCCACCTCCCCCTACGGCGCCTCGAAGCTCGCCGTCGACCACATGATCACCGGCGAGGCGGCCGCCCACGGCCTCGGCGCGGTCTCCCTGCGCTACTTCAACGTGGCCGGCGCCTACGGCGCGCAGGGCGAGCGCCACGACCCCGAGTCCCACCTGATCCCCCTCGTCCTCCAGGTCGCCCAGGGCCGCCGCGACGCCATCTCCGTCTTCGGCGACGACTACCCCACCCCGGACGGCACCTGTGTCCGCGACTACATCCACGTCGCCGACCTCGCCGAGGCCCATCTGCTCGCCGTCGCCGCCGCCCGGCCCGGCGAGCACCTGATCTGCAACCTCGGCAACGGCAACGGCTTCTCCGTCCGCGAGGTCATCGAGACCGTCCGCAAGGTCACCGGCCACCCGATCCCCGAGGTCGTCGCCCCGCGCCGGGCCGGCGACCCCGCGGTCCTGGTCGCCTCCGCCGCCACCGCCCGCGAGAAACTGGGCTGGAACCCCTCCCGGGCCGACCTCGCCGGAATCGTCGCGGACGCCTGGGAGTTCACGCAGCACACCGCAAGCACCGCGAGGGAGCACTAGTGGGGGAACCACAGGTCCGGGTCCGACAGGGATTCGCCGCGCTGTACGGAGCCGAGCCGGAGGGCGTCTGGTCCGCACCGGGCCGGGTCAACCTCATCGGCGAGCACACCGACTACAACGACGGCTTCGTCATGCCGTTCGCGCTGCCGCACACCGCGGTCGCGGCGGTGTCACGGCGCACCGACGGCCGGCTGCGGCTGCATTCGGCGGACGTCGAGGGCGGCGTCGCCGAACTCTCCCTGGACGACCTCGCGCCCGAGAGCGACAAGAACTGGACGGCGTACCCGGCCGGGGTGGTCTGGGCGCTGCGCGAGGCCGGACACCCGGTCACCGGCGCCGACATCCACCTGTCGTCCACGGTCCCCTCGGGCGCGGGCCTGTCGTCGTCGGCGGCCCTGGAGGTCGTCGTCGCGCTCGCCCTGAACGACCTGTACGACCTCGGCCTCAAGCGCTGGCAGCTGGCCCGTCTGTGCCAGCGCGCCGAGAACGTCTACGTCGGTGCCCCCACCGGCATCATGGACCAGACCGCGTCGGCCTGCTGCGAGGCGGGCCACGCCCTGTTCCTGGACACCCGCGACCTGTCCCAGCGGCAGATCCCCTTCGACCTGGCCGCCGAGGGAATGCGGCTGCTGGTCGTGGACACCCAGGTCAAGCACGCCCACAGCGGCGGCGAGTACGGCAGGCGCCGGGCCGGCTGCGAGCAGGGCGCCGACCTCCTCGGCGTCCACGCCCTGCGCGACATCGACCACGCCGGCCTCGACGCGGCCCTGGAGCGGCTCGGCGACGAGGAGGAGGTGCGCCGCCTGGTGCGCCATGTCGTCACCGAGGACGCGCGCGTGGAGCGGGTCGTGGACCTGCTGCGGGCCGGCGACACCCGGGCCATCGGCCCGGTCCTCACCGAGGGCCACGCCTCGCTGCGCGACGACTTCCGGGTCTCCTGCCCGGAGCTGGACCTGGTCGTCGACACGGTGCTCGGCGCGGGCGCGCTGGGCGCCCGGATGACCGGCGGCGGCTTCGGCGGCTCGGCGATCGTGCTGGCCGAGGAGGCCGACGTGGAGGCGATCACCAAGGCGGTCGAGGCAGCCTTCGCCGCGGCCGGTTTCACCGCGCCGCGGGTGTTCGAGGCGGTGCCCTCGGCGGGGGCCGGACGGCTGGACTGAACCCGCCGGTCCGCCCGGCCGGGCCCGCGGTCCCGACGGCCGGGCGCGGCCCGGGTCCTGACACCCGGTCCGCGTTCCGCGGCCGACGCCGCGGCCGGGTCCGGGGGAGCCGATCCCCCGGACCGGCCGCCGGTGTCCCGCCGGCGATCAGCCGCCGGGACGGCCGAGCCGCTTCGTCAGCGTGTACTCCGTGATCCCCGGCGGGTAGTCGGGGATCACGCACACCACTTCGTACCCGTGCGCGCGGTAGAAGCCGGGCGCCTGGAAGTCCCAGGTCTCCACCCGGGCCCCCCGGCAGTCCCTCTTCTCGCGTGCGATGCGCTCCGCCCGCGCCAGCAGCCGCGAGCCCAGCCCCGCACCCCGGTGGCGCTCGTCGACCCACAGGTAGGTGACGTGCAGCCAGGTCGTCCAGGTGTGCCCGACCAGGCCGCCGGCCAGCTCACCCGCCTCGTCCGACGCCCAGACGTGCAGCGGGAGTTCACGTTCGCCCGGCGTGCCGCGCAGGGCGCGCAACGCGGGGGAGTTCGCCGTGTTCGTGTCCCGCAGACGCGTACGGAGGAGATCACGCCGCACTTTGTCGACTTCTGCCTCGATACGAAACATGCGGCACACCATAAACGCCCCGGCCAATCAGTTCTGCAAATGAGCTTCCTCTGCGGGCCCCCAGTCGTACTCTGATGAACAGCACCGGTGGGGGCCGGTGCTGTTCAGGGGGCGAGACCAAGTCGGGTACGACGCCCGCATCGGGGGTAGCAGTTCCTGCACGGCGGCGGCTGTGCGGTCGCGCCGATGCCGGGCGTCGTACCCGCGCGGGTCCGCGTCCCAATTGACGGTGGTGGGGTTGGCCCCTGCTCTTCGGGAGCCTGGGGAAGGGGGTTTCGTGGTTCGTATCCGAGTCCTGGTCGTCGACGATCACCGGATCTTCGCCGAGTCGCTCGCCGCGGCACTGGCGGCGGAGCCGGACGTCGACGTCTCCGCGGCCGGCAGCGGCCCGGCGGCACTGCGCAGCCTGGAGCGCGCGGCCGCCGAGGGGCGCAGGTACGACGTGCTGCTCGTGGACGCCGACCTGGGCGGCAGCGTGCCGGGCGTACGGTCGGCGGTGCCCGTGCAGGAAGTGGGCGAGGACGGGCTGGTCGACGGGATATCGCTCGTCGCCGGAGTCCGCTCGGGGCAGCCCCAGGTGCGTACGGTCGTCCTCGCCGAGAAGGACGACCCGCGGCGGGCCGCGCTCGCCCTCCAGGCCGGGGCCTCCGGCTGGGTCGCCAAGGACTGCTCGCTGTCGCGGCTGCTGACCGTGATCCGGGGGGTGCTGCGGGACGAGACGCATCTGCCGCCCGCCCTGCTCACCGGGGTCCTGCGGGAGCTGACCGCCGCCCGCAAGCACCGCACCGAGAGCGAACGGCTGGTGGAGTCCCTCACGCCGCGCGAACGCGAGGTGCTGCGCTGCATGGTCGCGGGCCTGGGCCGCAAGGCCGTCGCCGAGCGGCTGTTCCTCTCCCCGCACACCGTGCGCACCCATATGCAGAACGTCCTCGGGAAGCTCGGCGTGCACTCCACCCTCGCCGCCGTCGCGCTCGCGCGCCGGGCCGGCGTCGGACCGGTCGACCTGGAGCCCGCCGGCCGGATCAGACCGCAGGAGACCCACACCGCCTGACCCGCCCGACCGGTGTTCCTGATCGGTGCACCCGGGCGGCCCGCGGCGGACGGCCGACCGGGCCCCGCGCTCCGGCCGGCCGAACACGCCTGTGCCATGCCCGGGTTGACGGGAGGCGCCCGCCGCGCCGTCCGGAGGCGGGTCGCGTCCGGGCGGCTCAGCCGGGGATGTTGTCGAACGGGGCGGTCAGCCGGCGCAGCAGCGCGGCCAGTTCACCGCGCTGGGCGCGGGAGAGCTCGGAGAGGATCGCCCGCTCCTGGGCGAGGAGCCCGGCCAGGGCCTGGTCCGCTCGGTCCTGGCCCTCCTCCGTCAGCCGCACCAGCACACCGCGCCGGTCGCTGGGGTCCGGCAGCCGCTCCACCAGGCCCTTCTTCGTCAGCCGGTCGATACGGTTGGTCATCGTGCCCGAGGTGACCAGCGTCTGGGTGAGCAACTGCCCCGGCGAGAGCTGATACGGGGCCCCCGCGCGCCGCAGCGCGGTCAGCACGTCGAACTCCCAGGGCTCCAGGCTGTGCTCGGAGAAGGCGAGCCGGCGCGCGCGATCGAGATGCCGGGCCAGCCTGCTCACCCGGCTGAGTACCTCCAGCGGCTCCACGTCGAGGTCCGGGCGCTCCCGGCGCCACGCTGCGACCAGCCGATCGACCTCGTCCTCCATGACGATCAGTGTAGTGGTTGTGTCGACGTGAAGTCTCTTGACGTCAAGATATCTCTGGAGGCAGGCTGGAGATCGACCGCGCACCCGGTGCCCGTCCGAGGAGGCCGACCATGCCCACCACCACCCCCGCCTGGGACCCCGCCCAGTACCTGCGGCACGCGGACCACCGTGCCCGCCCCTTCGCCGACCTCCTCGCCCGCGTGCCGGACCTGCCCGGCGACCCGCCCGGCGTCGCCGACCTCGGCTGCGGACCCGGCAACGTCACGGCCCTGCTCGCCGGACGCTGGCCCACCGCGCACATCACCGGATACGACAACTCGCCGGAGATGCTCGACCGGGCCCGGGCGGATCACGCGGGCCCCACCCCGGGCGGCGGCCGCCTCGACTTCGCCCCCGCCGACGTACGCACCTGGACGCCCCCGCGGACGTACGACCTGATCATCAGCAACGCCACGCTCCAGTGGGTGCCCGGGCACCTCGACCGGTTCGGCGACTGGATCGCCGCCCTCGCGCCCGGCGGCACCCTCGCCTTCCAGGTCCCCGGCAACTTCGACGCCCCCAGCCACCGGCTGATGCGCGAGCTGGCCGGCTCGGCCCGCTGGCGGGACCGCCTCGCCGACGTCCTGCGCCACGACGACGCCGTCCACACCCCCGAGGCCTACTTCGAACACCTGACCGACCTGGGCTGTGCGACCGACGCCTGGGAGACCACGTACGTCCAGCTGCTCACCGGCGGGGACCCCGTCCTCGACTGGGTGAAGGGCACCGGGCTGCGGCCGGTCCTGACCGCCCTCGACGACGACCCGGCCGCCCGCGAGGAATTCCTCACCGCCTACCGCACCGCCCTGCGCGAGGCCTACCCGGCCGGCGCCCACGGCACCCTGTTCCCGTTCCGCCGCGTCTTCGCGGTCGCCCGCAAGGAGGCCTGAGAACCGTGCTCACCGCCCTCGACCACATCCAGCTCGCCGCGCCGCCCGGCGCCGAGGACCTGCTGCGCCCGTACTACGTCGGCGTCCTCGGCATGACCGAGATCCCCAAGCCGCCCGTGCTCGCCGCGCGCGGCGGCTGCTGGTTCCAGGCCGGCACCGTCCGGCTGCACTTCGGTATCGAGGCCGCCTTCCGTCCCGCCCGCAAGGCCCACCCCGGGCTGCGGGTCACCGGCATCGACGCGTACGCGGCCCGGCTGGCGTCCCACGGCGCGAAAGTCGTCTGGGACGGGGATCTGCCGGGCCACCGGCGCTTCTACTCCGAGGACCCGGTCGGCAACCGGCTGGAGTTCCTTGAGCCGACCGGGTGAGGCGGCGCGCCGACCGGGTGACGCGCCGCACCGCTCAGCTCTTGCGATGCCCTATCAGCCGCGGCTTGGCCTCCAGCCCGTCCAGGCCGTGCCACGCCAGGTTCACCAGATGCGCCGCCACCTCCGCCTTGCGCGGACGCCGTACGTCCAGCCACCACTGACCGGTCAGGGCGACCATCCCGACCAGCGCCTGGGCGTACAGCGGCGCCAGCTTCGGATCGAAGCCGCGGTTCTTGAACTCACGGCCCAGGATGTCCTCCACCTGGGTGGCGATGTCCGAGATCAGCGAGGCGAAGGACCCCGTCGACTGCGGAATGGGCGAGTCACGGACCAGGATGCGGAAACCGTCCGTGTACTCCTCGATGTAGTCCAGCAGCGCGAAGGCCGCCTGCTCGCACAGCTCACGGGGATGCCCCGCGGTGAGCGAACCGGTCACCATGTCCAGCAGCCGCCGCATCTCCCGGTCCACGACGACCGCGTACAGGCCCTCCTTGCCGCCGAAGTGCTCGTACACCACCGGCTTGGACACCCCCGCCCTGGCGGCGATCTCCTCCACCGAGGTGCCCTCGAAACCTTTCGCCGCGAACAGCGTGCGACCGATCTCCAGCAGCTGCTGGCGGCGCTCGGCACCGGTCATACGGGTGCGACGAGCACGCCGGGGCTTCTCATTGCTGGGGGTGCTGCTGGGATCGGTCGCCACGGCGTCAATCATGCCGCGTCGGCGGTCGACCTCTCCTGCCGGGAACCGTCCTCCTCCGTCTTCCGGCGCGAATCGATACGCGAGCGTGACGGCCAGCGCACGTCCGACGCCCACCCCAGCAGCTCGAACCAGCGGATCAGCCGCGCGGAGGAGTCCAGCTGCCCGCGCTCCACCCCGTGCCGCGCCGAGGTCGGATCGGCGTGGTGCAGGTTGTGCCAGGACTCGCCGCAGGACAGCACCGCCAGCCACCACACGTTGCCCGAGCGGTCCCGCGACCTGAACGGCCGCTTGCCGACCGCGTGACAGATCGAGTTGATCGACCACGTGACATGGTGCAGCAGCGCCACCCGGACCAGGGAACCCCAGAAGAAACCGGTGAACGCGCCCCACCAGGACATCGTCACCAGCCCGCCGATCACCGCCGGCAGCGCCAGCGACAACAGCGTCCACAGAATGAACTGCCGGGAGATCGCCCGCAGCGTCCGGTCGGCGATCAGATCCGGCGCGTACTTCTCCTGCGAGGTCTGCTCCTCGTCGAACATCCAGCCGATGTGCGCCCACCACAGGCCCTTGAGCAGCGCCGGAACCGTCTCCCCGTACCGCCACGGCGAGTGCGGGTCGCCCTCGGCGTCCGAGAACCTGTGGTGCTTGCGGTGGTCCGCGACCCAGCGGACCAGCGGACCCTCCACCGCCATCGACCCCGCGACCGCCAGAGCGATCTTCAGCGGCCGCTTGGCCTTGAAGGAACCGTGCGTGAAGTGACGGTGGAAACCGATCGTGATGCCGTGGCAGCCGAGATAGTAGAAGAACACCAGCAGACCGATGTCCAGCCAGCTCACCCCCCAGCCCCACACCAGCGGAACCGCGGCGAGCAACGCGAGGAACGGCACGGCGATGAACAGCAGCAGGGTGATCTGCTCGATCGAACCCTTCCGCTCACCGCCCAGCGTGGCCGAGGGCATCGGCTTGCCGCCGGGCGCCTTCGGGGCGTCATTGATCACGTCGGGATGGGTGGTCATGGGCGTCCCCTGTGGGATCGAAGGAGGAGAGGGGGGCGGCGTACGGGTCCGGGGAACCGAGTGGCCTTTCCTACGCTTCCGTAACCTACGGCGTCGTAAGTATGGCAGCGCGCCCCCCGACGGCAAGAGCCCGACAGCCTGCGCGTCCGCATGGACACCTATCCTTGGAGTCGGTCGGACAGCGCGGTCCGCTCTGAATCATTCCCGGATGCCCGACCCGTATGCGGCAGCCGCCGCGCGAGAGGCGTTCTTCCGGGTTCCCCTCCCAGACGAGCTTCAACACTGCAAGGAGCCGCACCTGTGAGCAGTGCCGACGACCAGACCACGACGACGACCGGCAGTGAACTGCGCGCCGACATCCGCCGCCTCGGTGACCTCCTCGGCGAGACCCTCGTCCGGCAGGAAGGCCCCGAACTCCTCGAACTGGTCGAGAAGGTCCGCCGCCTCACCCGCGAGGACGGCGACGCCGCCGCCGAACTGCTGCGTGGCATCGAACTGGACACCGCGGCCAAGCTGGTCCGCGCCTTCTCCACCTACTTCCACCTGGCCAACGTCACCGAACAGGTGCACCGCGGCCGCGAACTGCGCGCCCGCCGTGCCGCCGAGGGCGGCCTCCTCGCCCGCACGGCCGACCGGCTCAAGGACGCCGACCCCGATCACCTGCGCGAGACCGTCAAGAACCTCAACGTTCGCCCGGTGTTCACGGCACACCCGACCGAAGCCGCACGCCGGTCGGTACTCAACAAGCTCCGGCGCATCGCCGCGCTCCTGGAGAGCCCCGTCATCGAGGCCGACCGCCGCCGCTACGACACCCGGCTGGCCGAGAACATCGACCTCGTCTGGCAGACCGACGAACTGCGCGTCGTGCGCCCCGAACCCGCCGACGAGGCCCGCAACGCCATCTACTACCTCGACGAACTGCACGCCAACGCCGTCGGCGACGTCCTGGAGGACCTCACCGCGGAACTGGAGCGCGTCGGCGTCAAGCTCCCCGACGACACCCGCCCCCTCACCTTCGGCACCTGGATCGGCGGCGACCGCGACGGCAACCCCAACGTCACCCCCCAGGTCACCTGGGACGTCCTGATCCTCCAGCACGAACACGGCATCAACGACGCCCTGGAGATGATCGACGAGCTGCGCGGCTTCCTGTCGAACTCCATCCGCTACGCCGGCGCCACCGAGGAACTCCTCGACTCCCTGCGCACCGACCTCGACCGGCTGCCCGAGATCAGCCCCCGCTACAAGCGCCTCAACGCCGAGGAGCCCTACCGGCTCAAGGCCACCTGCATCCGGCAGAAGCTGGAGAACACCAAGCAGCGCCTGGCCACCGGCACCCCCCACGACCCCGGCCACGACTACCTCGGCACCTCCGAGCTGCTGCACGACCTGACGCTGATCCAGACCTCCCTCCGCGAACACCGCGGCGGCCTCTTCGCCGACGGCCGCATGGACCGCACCATCAGGACCCTGGCCGCCTTCGGCCTCCAGCTCGCCACCATGGACGTCCGCGAACACGCCGACGCCCACCACCACGCCCTCGGCCAGCTCTTCGACCGGCTCGGCGAGGAGTCCTGGCGCTACGCCGACATGCCCCGCGAATACCGTACGAAGCTGCTGGCCAAGGAGCTGCGCTCACGCCGGCCGCTCGGCCCCACCCCGGCACCCGTCGACGAGGCCGGAGCCAAGACCCTCGGCGTGTTCCAGACCGTCAAGCGCGCCCTGGAGGTCTTCGGACCCGAGGTCATCGAGTCGTACATCATCTCCATGTGCCAGGGCGCCGACGACGTCTTCGCCGCCGCCGTCCTGGCCCGCGAGGCCGGCCTGATCGACCTGCACGGCGGCTGGGCCCACATCGGCATCGTGCCCCTGCTGGAGACCACCGACGAACTCAAGGCCGCCGACACCATCCTGGAGGAGATGCTCTCCGACCCCTCCTACCGGCGCCTGGTCGCGCTGCGCGGAGACGTCCAGGAGGTCATGCTCGGCTACTCCGACTCCTCCAAGTTCGGCGGCATCACCACCAGCCAGTGGGAGATCCACCGCGCCCAGCGCCGGCTGCGTGACGTCGCCCACCGCTACGGCGTCCGCCTGCGCCTCTTCCACGGCCGCGGCGGCACCGTCGGCCGCGGCGGCGGCCCCTCGCACGACGCGATCCTCGCCCAGCCCTGGGGCACCCTGGAGGGCGAGATCAAGGTGACCGAGCAGGGCGAGGTCATCTCCGACAAGTACCTGATCCCCTCCCTGGCCCGGGAGAACCTGGAACTGACCGTCGCCGCCACCCTCCAGGCCTCCGCCCTGCACACCGCCCCCCGCCAGTCCGACGAGGCCCTCGCCCGCTGGGACGCCGCGATGGACGTCGTCTCCGACGCCGCCCACGCCGCCTACCGCCGGCTCGTCGAGGACCCCGACCTGCCGACGTACTTCCTCGCCTCCACCCCGGTCGACCAGCTCGCCGACCTGCACCTGGGCTCGCGGCCCTCCCGCCGCCCCGGCTCGGGCGTCTCGCTCGACGGACTGCGCGCCATCCCGTGGGTCTTCGGCTGGACCCAGTCCCGCCAGATCGTCCCCGGCTGGTTCGGCGTCGGCTCCGGCCTCAAGGCCCTGCGCGAAGCCGGCCTCGACACCGTGCTCGACGAGATGCACGACCAGTGGCACTTCTTCCGCAACTTCGTCTCCAACGTCGAGATGACCCTCGCCAAGACCGACCTGCGCATCGCCCGGCACTACGTCGACACCCTCGTCCCGGACGAGCTCAAGCACGTCTTCGACACCATCAAGGCCGAGCACGAACTCACCGTCCGCGAGGTCCTGCGCATCACGGGCGAGGCGGAACTGCTCGACGCCACCCCCGTCCTGAAGCAGACCTTCACCATCCGCGACGCCTACCTCGACCCGATCTCCTACCTCCAGGTCACCCTGCTCAAGCGGCAGCGCGACGCCGCCGCGGCCGGCGAGGAGCCCGACCCGCTGCTGTCCCGGGCCCTGCTGCTGACCGTCAACGGCGTGGCGGCGGGCCTGCGCAACACCGGCTGACCCGCCCCGCAACGCACACACGAGTGCCCCCGAGCCCGCTTGGGCCGGGGGCACTCGTGCGTCCGTACGACCTCCTACTGCACCGCGACGAACGCCGACGTCAGCAGCAGCGCCCCCGCGCCCGCCATCGCCCATGCCACCCGGGTGCGGCGCAGCCCGCCCGCGACCACCACCGAGGCGAGCAGCAGCGCCCCGCCCAGCGGCACCCAGGCGTACAGCACCCCGGCCGGACCCGAGCGGACCACCTCGTCGCTGTCCGGCTTCATCACGACCGTGTAGGTCCGCCCCTTGCGCACCGCCACCGACTCCTCGATCACGACCGACGCACGGGCCCGCGAACCGGCCGTCAACGGCGTGTACGGCCCCGTGCAGGTTTCCCCGCCGCAGCCGGTCACCAGGACCGTGCCGCTCTCCCGGCCCTTCGTCAGCATCACGTGCTGGGCCGTCCCCCAGGAGGCCCACACCCCGGCGATCAGGATCACCACGGCGACCGCCCCCATGGCCGCGAACTGCCCGAACCGCAGTGCGGTGCGGGCACCCTGACGACCGGTCGCGGTACGGGCTGCAGCAGGCATGGCGGTGATCCTTGGCCATCACCTGGCGGAAAGTCAATGTCGGCCGGTCGCCGGCCCACGGCTCAGGAGTTGTACGTCCCCTGCGCCCGCTCCAGCCCCTCGATCACCAGACACTCCACCGCGTCCGCCGCCCGGTCCACGAAGTAGTCCAGCTCCTTGCGCTCCGCCGACGCGAAGTCCTTCAGCACGAAGTCCGCGACCTGCATCCGCCCCGGCGGCCGCCCGATCCCGAACCGCACCCGGTGATAGTCCGCCCCCATCGCCTTCGTCATCGACTTCAGACCGTTGTGCCCGTTGTCGCCGCCACCCAGCTTCAGCCGCAGCACCCCGTAGTCGATGTCCAGCTCGTCATGGACCGCCACCACATGAGCGAGCGGAACCTTGTAGAAGTCCCGCAGCGCGTTCACCGGACCACCCGACAGATTCATGAACGACATCGGCTTCGCCAGGATCACCCGCCGGTTCGCCGGTCCCGGCGGACCGATCCGCCCCTCGACGACCTGTGCCTGCGCCTTGCCCGCCCGCTTGAACTTGCCCCCGATCCGCCCGGCCAGCAGATCGGCCACCATGAACCCCACGTTGTGCCGGTTCATCGCGTACTCCGGCCCGGGGTTGCCCAGCCCCACGATCAGCCAGGGGGCATTGGCATCGGTCGTCACGTGCATGTCTCCTCGGATACGCGCCAGCCGCTGCCCCCATCCAGACCTGAAGGGAACAGCGGCTGACGAGACAACTACGACGGCGAGAATCAGGCCTCGGCGGCCTCTTCGCCCTCACCCTCGGCACCCTCGGGCGCCTCCTCCGCCTGCGCGGCCAGCACCTGGAGCACGACGGTGTCGCCGTCGACGGTCAGCGTCACACCGGACGGCAGGGTGATGTCCTTGGCGAGCACCGAGGCACCGGCCTCCAGGCCCTCCACCGACACCGTGACGGCCTCGGGGATGTGCGTGGCCTCGGCCTCGACCGGAAGCGCGTTCAGCACGTGCTCCAGCAGGTTGCCACCCGCCGCCAGCTCGCCCTCGGCGTGCACGGGGATCTCGACCGTGACCTTCTCGCCACGCTTGACGAGCTGAAGGTCGACGTGCTCGAGGTAACCCTTGACCGCCTCACGCTGGACGGCCTTCGGGATCGCCAGCTCGTTGGTCTTGCCGTCGATGTCCAGGGAGATCAGGACGTTCGACGTACGCAGCGCCAGCAGCAGGTCGTGACCCGGCAGCGTCAGGTGGATCGGGTCCGAACCGTGGCCGTACAGCACACCGGGAACCTTGTTCGCACGGCGGATACGACGGGCGGCACCCTTGCCGAACTCGGTACGGGTCTCGGCGGAGATCTTGACCTCGGACATGAACACTCCTCGTAGTGTCAGAAAGCACGGACGTGGTCACCCGGCCACGAACGGCCTGCTACGAAGAGCGCGTCGATAACGGACAGCCGCATCCTCCGTGAAAAACGGAGAACGGCCTCCCTCGCCGAGCAACTTCGACAGTCTACTCGGAGAGGAAGGCCGTACCCAAAAGGATCTTCCGGCGCCGGAGCGGGCGGTTCCTACTGCTCGTCGAAGAGGCTCGTCACCGAACCGTCCTCGAACACCTCACGCACCGCGTTCGCGATCGTCGGCGCGATGGACAGCACCGTGATCTTGTCCACCTCCAGCTCGCCCGGCGTCGGCAGCGTGTTCGTGAACACGAACTCGCTCACCTTCGAGTTCTTCAGCCGGTCGGCCGCCGGACCCGACAGCACACCGTGCGTCGCCGTCACGATGACGTCCTCCGCGCCGTGCGCGAACAGCGCGTCCGCCGCGGCGCAGATCGTGCCACCCGTGTCGATCATGTCGTCGACCAGTACGCACACCCGGCCCTTGACCTCACCCACGACCTCGTGGACGGTCACCTGGTTCGCCACGTCCTTGTCGCGCCGCTTGTGCACGATCGCCAGCGGCGCGCCCAGACGGTCGCACCAGCGGTCCGCCACCCGCACCCGGCCCGCGTCCGGGGAGACCACCGTGAGCTTGTCACGGTCCACCTTCTGGCCCACGTAGTCCGCCAGCAGCGGCAGCGCGAACAGGTGGTCGACGGGACCGTCGAAGAAGCCCTGGATCTGGTCCGTGTGCAGATCGACGGTGAGGATGCGGTCCGCACCCGCCGTCTTCATCAGGTCCGCGACCAGACGCGCCGAGATCGGTTCACGACCACGGTGCTTCTTGTCCTGCCGCGCGTAACCGTAGAACGGCACGATCACCGTGATGGAGCGGGCCGACGCACGCTTCAGCGCGTCGATCATGATCAGCTGCTCCATGATCCACTTGTTGATCGGAGCCGTGTGGCTCTGGATCAGGAAGCAGTCCGCGCCACGCGCCGACTCCTGATAACGCACATAGATCTCGCCGTTCGCGAAGTCGAAGGCCTTCGTCGGGACGACCCCGACACCCAACTGCTGGGCGACCTCCTCGGCAAGCTCGGGGTGGGCGCGGCCGGAGAAGAACATCATCTTCTTCTCGCCGGTCGTCTTGATCCCGGTCACAGCACTGTCTCCTCAGAGGTGTCTCAGCTGGGTGTCGAGAGGCCTGCGCAGCTGGCTACGAACGGCCGTCTCAGCTGGTGGGGTGCGGGTGTGCACTTATCACCGTACGCCGTCCCAGGCGCACACGTTTCCGGTCAGCCTTCGCCGCCGGGCTCCCGGGAAGCCGCCTCGGCGGCCTTCGCCGCCGCGCTCCCCGGACGCTTACGGGCCACCCAGCCCTCGATATTCCGCTGCTGACCGCGGGCCACGGCCAGCGAGCCGGGCGGCACATCCTTCGTGATCACGGACCCGGCAGCCGTGTAGGAGCCGTCCCCGACGGTGACAGGCGCCACAAACATGTTGTCCGAACCCGTACGGCAGTGCGCCCCCACCGTCGTGTGGTGCTTGTCCTGGCCGTCGTAGTTCACGAAGACACTCGCCGCACCGATGTTCGAGTACTCGCCGATCGTCGCGTCCCCGACATAGGACAGGTGCGGCACCTTCGTCCCCTCGCCGATCGACGCGTTCTTCGTCTCCACGTACGTACCGACCTTCGACTTCAGCCCCAGCCGCGTACCGGGACGCAGGTACGCGTACGGCCCCACGCTCGCCTGCGGACCCACGACCGCCCCGTCGGACACCGTGTTGTCCACCCGGGCCCCCGCACCCACCGTGGTGTTCCTCAGCCGGCAGTTGGGACCGACCTCCGCACCCTCGCCCAGATGCGTCGCACCGTGCAGCTGCGTACCCGGATGCACGATCGCGTCCTGCCCGAACGTCACCGTCACATCCACCCACGTCGTCGCCGGGTCGACCACCGTGACCCCGGCCAGCATCGCCGCGGTCAGCAGCCGGTCGTTCAGGATCCGCCGCGCCTCGGAGAGCTGCACCCGGTTGTTGATCCCCGCGATCTCGCGGTGGTCCACCGCCACCGAGGCACCCACCCGGTGACCCGCCTCGCGCAGGATCCCCAGGACGTCCGTCAGGTACTCCTCGCCCTGGCTGTTGTCCGTACGCACCTTGCCCAGCGCGTCCGCGAGCAGCTGGCCGTCGAACGCGAACACACCCGAGTTGATCTCGCGGATCGCCCGCTGCGAGTCGCTGGCGTCCTTGTGTTCCACGATCGCGGTCACGGCACCCGACGCGCCGTCCCGCACGATCCGGCCGTACCCCGTCGCGTCCGGCACCTCGGCCGTCAGCACGGTCACCGCGTTGCCGTCCGCGGAGTGCGTCGCGGCGAGCCGGCCGAGGGTCTCACCGGTCAGCAGCGGAGTGTCGCCGCACACCACCACGACCGTCCCGTCCACCGGGCCGCCCAGCTCCTCCAGTGCCATCCGGACGGCGTGCCCGGTGCCGTTCTGCCGCTCCTGGACGGCCGTACGGACCTGGGGGTCGATCTCGGTGAGGTGCGCGGTGACCTTCTCGCGGGCGTGGCCGACCACGACGACGAGGTTCTCGGGGTCCAACTCGCGGGCGGCGGCCAGCACATGGCCCACCAGGCTGCGACCGCAGATGTCGTGCAAAACCTTGGGTGTGGCCGATTTCATACGGGTGCCCTCACCCGCTGCGAGTACGACGACGGCGGCCGGGCGGATGGCGCTCACGGAGTTGTCCTTCGGCTGTGGAGAGGTGGGGACAACCGCAGGATACCGGGGCGTTTCATGGGGGACATGGGAGTGGGCCCTGACAGTGCTGTCAGGGCCCGTGCTCGGCTGTTGTGTGCTAGGGCTCCGCCGCTAGGACTCGAACCTAGACCGAACACCTCCAAAGGGTGTCGTGCTGCCAATTACACTACGGCGGATCGCTGCATCAGACCTTACCGGAGACGAGCCTCGGCCTGGGTCATGATTCCGGCCCACCAGCCTTCGATTCGGTTGTACAGCTGGGCGCTCCTGGCGACTACGACGACCAGGCAGCCGCGGTAGTCGTCACCGGTGTTCTTGCGGACGGTCTTTGGGTTGTGCCTCTTGAGCGTCGGCTTGGCGAACGCCGAGGGGGTGACATCGGCAAGGTCTGCCCAGTATCGATGCGCGGCCTCGATGTCTGCGGATTCGTGGATGAGTACGCGGAAGCCGAGACGCTCTCGGTCCACACCGAGGAGGTTGAGCCATGCGAGGTAGACCTTGATGACCCGTGGGTCGCTGTTGACGAAGACGAGCCGCTCGCGCCGGTCGTACGGCTTGCTCTTGGACCCTTCGGCCCAGTACAGCGCGACGCCCGCCATGAAGAGTTCGCGATCTGTCATCTCCCCGATCTCCTGGCGGGCCGCGAGCCGCGTCTTCTCGCGCTCCTCGTCATCGGCTGCGCGGCGCCTTGCCAGGCCCTCGTTCATGAGAGCTCGTTGTTCCTTGGGTGTGTAGCGGGGTTCAGGGCGAGGGAGATCGCGTACCCACAGCGAAACCGAGCTCCTGGAGCAGCCCAGCTCTGCCTCGATCTGGTCGTACGTCCAGCCCTGGAGCCGAAGCTCCCGCGCTTTGGCCCGCAGGTCGTCCTTCGCGTTCGGGCGCTTCGTCCATTCGGGTGGCGGCTCTCCCTGGACCAGCTGATTGAGGATGTCGTTGTTGAAGATCTTCAACTCGTCGCGGATCTGCCGGAGGCTGTAACCCTTGCGCCGCAGCGCCACCGCCCGCTCCCGGAGACCCTCGAAGTCGCGTACTTGCCAAGTGAATGTGCCATGGGCACAGCGTCTGGGCGGAGTGGGTGATTCCGGGGTCAGGTGATCGGTAGTTGAGCAGTTCGGGTGATAGCGGAGAGTTTTGTAGCTATTCGACTACGCGGTGTGGTGTAGGCGGGTCGCGGAAACTAGCCGGAAAAGCCCGGCCCGCCGCCCGTAGGCTGGAGGCATGACCACGACGGGGGAAGACCACTCCGCGGCCCGCACGGGGCCGTGGTGGTGGGCGCGGTGGCGTAGTGCCGTGCTGGACGTGGCGCTCGCGGTGGCGTCCGCGCTGGAGTGTGCGTTGGAGGGGGTGCGGTTCGGTCGGGACGCGGGGATCCCGGCGGCCGCGGGGGCGGGTTTCGGGCTGCTGGCCGGTTCGGCGCTGCTGATCCGGCGCAAGTGGCCGATCGCTGTCGTGCTGGTGTCGATCGCGATCACGCCGGCCCAGATGGGCTATCTGATGGGCATCGTCGGGCTCTACACGCTGGCCGCGTCCGAGCTGCCGCGGCGGATCATCGCGTCGCTGGCGGGGATGTCCCTGGTGGGGATGCTGATCGTGATGCTGGTGCGGGTGCGGCAGGACATGGCGCGGGGTGATTTCGCGCTGGGGGACTGGTTCATTCCGTTCGCTTCGATCACGACGGCGCTGGGGCTGACGGCGCCGCCTGTGCTGCTGGGGCTGTATGTGGGGGCGCGGCGGCGGCTGATGGAGAGCCTGCGGGAGCGGGCGGACAGTCTGGAGCGGGAGCTTCAGCTGTTGGCGGAGCGGGCCGAGGAGCGGGCGCAGTGGGCGCGTAACGAGGAGCGGACGCGGATCGCCCGGGAGATGCATGACGTGGTCGCGCACCGGGTGAGTCTGATGGTGGTGCATGCGGCGGCGTTGCAGGCGGTGGCCCGGAAGGATCCGGAGAAGGCGGTGCGGAACGCTGCTCTGGTCGGGGACATGGGGCGGCAGGCGTTGACCGAGTTGCGGGAGATGCTCGGGGTGCTGCGCAGCGGGGATGGTGTGGCGCGGCGGGAGGGGGCGTCGGTGCCGTTGGCGGCGGTGGGGGCGGCTGCGGCCGCGGCGGCTTCGCGGGCGGCCGACGAGGTCGAGGGGCCGTGTCTGGAGGAGCTGGAGGAGTTGGTGGGGCAGTCGGCGGCCGCGGGGATGGTCGTGGATCTGTCGGTGGAGGGGGAGTCGCGGTCGTATGCGCCGGAGGTGGAGCAGACGGCGTACCGGGTGGTGCAGGAGGCGTTGACGAACGTCCACAAGCACGCGGCGGGTGCGAAGACGTATGTGCGGTTGGCGCACCGGGTGTCGGAGATCGCGATGCAGGTGGAGAACGGGGCGCCGCCGGAGGGTTCGGCGGGGTCGGCGGCGGGGCTGCCGTCGGGGGGCAACGGGCTGGTGGGGATGAGGGAGCGGGTGCTGGCGCTCGGGGGTGTGTTCGTGTCGGGGCCGACGGATGCGGGGGGTTTCCGGGTGTCGGCGGTGATTCCGTCGGCGTCGTCCGCCGGGGCGGGTGCTCCGGGTGCTTCGGGCCGGTCCGTGCCGTCGGCGTCGGGCTCGGGGTCGTCCGGGTCGTCGGCGTCCCCGGCGTCGGGTGTGGCGTCCGGTCCCGCGGTGCCGTCGGTGTAGTTGCGCGGTGCCGTCGGCGTGGTCCCGGGGTGCGGTGGTTCAGCCCGCGGTGAGCCGTGCCGGTTCGATGCCGGTGACGAGGAGGGCGAGGGCGTGGTCGATGTCGGGGCCGAGGTACCAGTCGCCGGTGTGGTCGAGGGTGTAGACGCGGCCTTCGGTGTCGATGGTGAGGACGGCCTGGGTGTCGGTCTCGGTGCCGAGCGGGCAGACCTCGGTGCCGAGGGCGCGGCCGAGGTCGCCGAGGGTGCGGGCCATGTGCAGGCCGTGCAGGGGGTCGAGGTGGAGTGCGGCGGGGGCGACCTGGCGGCCGGCGCCGGGGGGCGCGATGCGCAGGCCGCCGAATTCGGCCCAGGCCTCGACGGCGGCGGGGAAGACGGTGTGGCGGTGTCCTGCGGGTGAGGTGTGCTCGCGCAGGGTGTCGGCCCATATCTCGGCCTGTTTGATGTCCCAGCGTCCGGGTTGCCAGCCGGCGGCGCGCAGGGTGGCGTCGACGGTCACGGAGAAGCGGGTGGATGAGGTGTGGTCGGCGTGCATGTGCCCTGCGTTCGTCGGCGTCGTGGGTGGAGTGTGGGGGCGGGGGTCAGTCGTCGGTCGCCGCGGGGTCGACGATGCGTACGCCGAAGTGGGCGCTGAGGGCGGTGCAGGCGCGGCAGGGCGGTGCGAAGCTGCCGTGGAGGGGGTCGCCGTCCTCGCGGATGCGGCGGGTGGTGAGTTTGGCCGCTTTGAGGATCCGGCGGGCTTCGCCGTTGGTCATCGGTTTGCGGGCGGCGCGTTTGGTGCGGGCGGCGTCGGCGGCGGCGATGTGGCGGGAGATCAGGAGTGCTTCGGCGCAGCGTCCGGTGGAGCGGTCGCGTTGGGCGCTGCCGAGGCTGTCGAGGAAGTCCTGGACCAGGGGGTGCAGGGCGGGGGGCTGGTCGCCGCGGGCGGCGGTGCCGGTGAGGGTGGCGCCGCGGACGGAGAGGGCGGCGGCGATGGTGGGGAGTATGCCGTCGCGGCGGTGGTGGAGGGCGGGGGCGTGCGGTGTCTCGCTGGCGCTCCAGTCGACCCTGGGGTCTCCGGACATGGCGGTGTCGGGTCCGGCGTGCGGCCCTGTCTGTGTGGCATTCATGATCGTCATCCCCTCCCGAGCATCCCCCCGGTGGACCCAGGGTGCCAAATCGCGTGGCTGCTGCGGTAACTGGGGCGGTGCGACACGCTCGGTTCCTGGCGGGTCGTCACGGCGGGGTGACGGCCGGTCACTGAAGTGGAGGCCCGGTGACCGGTGTCGGCGTACCGCATAGGCTGTCGCCACCGTGCTGCGTGCGGTCGACGCGCGTGGGAGACGTAGGAGACAGTCCGCTACGGGTCGTGGTGTTCCGGGACCGGAAGGGTGCCGGGGGCCGGGCCCGTACAGAGTGCCGCAGGGGGCAACCGTCATGACGACAGGTCGGCTCGGGCAAGCCGCGCCGCCGAACGCGGCCTATGCCGGGCAGGTCGTGCACTTTCCGGATCCGGTCCGGGCGGCTCGGCACCCGAGGGGGGTGCGGGTCGACGAGCGCGGTTATCCCGACTTCTCGCCGTACGCGCGTGCGGTGGCCGAGATCGCGGAGCCGCCGGAGGGTTTCGGGGTCGACGAGCTGCGGTTGACGGACTATGTGTCGGCGAACGCGGCGTCGGCCGCGGCGGGGCACGAGCTGTGGGACACGGTGGCCGATGTGGCGACTCCGCACGGCTGGACGTGGCATCACGTGGTGGGTTCGCGGCGGCTGGAGCTGGTGCCGGTCGAGGTGAAGGCGTTGTTGCGGCACCACGGTGGGGTGGCGACGACGGCGGTGGACCACGGCAAGCGGGGGACGCGGCCGTTGCAGGAGACGCGGCCTGCTCACTTCGGTCTGTCGAAGTCGGGTGTGGCGGTGTCGGAGCAGCAGGTGCAGGGGGTCGAGGAGGACCTGGGGTACCGGTTGCCGGGTGCGTACCGGTCGTTCCTGAAGGCGGCGGGCGGTTGTGCGCCGGTGGGTACCGCGCTGGACGCGGAGTTGGGGCTGTTGATCGACCAGCCGTTCTTCACGGTGCGGGACGAGGCGGCGGTCAATGACCTGGTGTATGTGAACAAGTGCCTGCGTGACCATCTGACGAAGGATTACCTGGGGGTCGGTTTCGTCCAGGGCGGGTTGCTGGCCGTGAAGGTGAAGGGCGACCGGATCGGTTCGGTGTGGTTCTGCGCGTACGACGATGTGCGGGATGTGGATCCGGGGTGGCCGCCGGCGGAGCGGGTGGAGCGGTTGCTGCTGCCGTGCGGTGCGGACTTCGATGTGTTCCTGTCGCGTCTGGCGGGCAGTCCGCCGGAGTTGGAGACGGTGGCGAACCTGATGGTGGACGGTGGTTTCGCGCGTGCGGTGCCGGTGTCCTCGGTGCCTTCCGCGTCTTCTGCGTCTTCGGTGGGGGAGTGACTTCGGCGATGGTGACGTACGCGCAGGCGCAGGAGCGCGCCGAGGAGTGGGTCAACGGCGATGTGCCGGCGTATCAGCACCGTGAGGTGCGGGTGCGGGAGTTCGGGCTGGGCTTCGTGGTGTGGGCCGAGGACCGGGCGGACGGGCCGCGTTCGGACGGTGGCGCGCAGCGGCTGGTGATCGCGCGGGACAGCGGGGACGCGACGCTGTGGCCGGGGTTGCCGGTGGGTGAGGTGATCCGCCGGTACGAGGAGGAGTACGGGCGTGCCGAGGAGGGGGTCGCGGACGCGGCTCCGGCTCCTTCGGCGCGGGTGGATCTGAATCAGACGTCGTTCCTGCTGAGTCCGCCGGAGTGGTTGCAGGAGGCGGCGGACAAGCTCGGCATTCCGGACCGGCGGGGCGAGGGGGCGCGGGCCGCGTCGGGTGCCGCCGCGGCCGGCGGGGGTGCCGCGGGCGGGGGTTCGCTGCCGCAGACCCAGGCGGGGGCGCAGTCGGGCGCGGGTGCCGCGTCGGGTGCCGGGGTGTCGTGGCCGGTGGCCGGCGGTGAGGAGGGTGCGGGAGCGCCCGGCGGGTCCGCGGGGGCGACGCCCTGGGCGGGAACGGACACCAATGCGGACTTCGGGGAGGACCGTTCCGTACCGCTGCCCGCGACGGTGTTCGCGCCGCCGGTGGGTGACGGCGGCGACGGGATGCAGGACGCCAAGACGGAGCTGATCTCGGGCGGCAGCCGGCTTCCGGCGACGGCGGTGACGCCGGTGTTCGACGCCTCGCCCGCGCCCGGTGCGCCCGCGACGTACGGCTATCCGCAGGGTGCGGGTGCTGCGGCCGGGCCGGCGCCGGTGCCCGGTGGGACGCCGCCGCCCGGTGCCGTGTCGTACGGGTACCCGCAGGGCCCGCCGCCGGCTCCGGGCACGCCGGTGCCGGGTGTGCCGGGTCCGGCTCCGGTGCCGGGGGCCACGCCGCCCGGTGCCGGGGTGTACGGGTACCCGCAGACGCCCGGCGCCCAGGGTGCTCCGGCGGTGCCGCCGGGCGCCGCGCCCGGTGCGCCCGCGCCGGCCGGCCCGGGTGCGCCGCCGCGGCCGCTTGCGCCGAACGCCGGGGACATCGCCGACGCCGCGACCAGCA
>NZ_JBEOWS010000103.1:0-26152 GCF_040296125.1 Streptomyces sp. NPDC002265
CGGCGACCGCCGGGGTGAAGGCCTCTTCGGACTTGACCTTGTGCGTGTAGACCGGGCCGTCCTTGCTGGTCACCGACTGGACGGAGTACGGGCTCCGCTGCTGGCCGCTGGCCGCGAAGGTGGCGTACGCGCCCGCCATCCGGATGGCGCTGGGGTCGGAGATGCCGATGGAGAAGGACGGGAAGCTGGTGCCGGTCAGGCTGGACTCCAGCAGACCCGCGTCCACGGCCGACTCCTTCACCTTGTCCAGGCCGACATCCATGCCGAGCTGGACGAAGGCGGAGTTGACCGACTCCCGCATCGCCTCACGAAGATCGATCTGGTACTTGGGCGCGGTGCCGTACGAGGCGTTGCCGTCGTTGGTCTGCAGCCACTCCTCGCCCTTCTCGTTCCTCCAGACCTCCCCGTTGTACTCCTTGATCTTGAGCTTGTTCTGGCCGCTGAACAGGCTCTTCGGAGAGGCGATGGTGCGCTCGTCCTGTGCCTGCGACGCCAGACCCTTGGGATCCTTGACGCCCCACTTCATCGCAGCGGCGAGCACGAACGGCTTGAACGTGGAGCCGACCTGGGCACCGGTGGTGTCGGCGTTGTCGGTGAAGTGCTTGGTCGCGTCCTCACCGCCGTAGATCGCCTTGATGGCACCGGTCGCCGGATCCACGGACGCCCCGCCGAACTGGACGTGGGTGTCGGTCTCCGGGCGCTCCTTGGGCTTGATGTTCGCCTTCTGGACCTTGGAGACGGCAGCTTCGAGTTCCTTGACCTTCTTCTTGTCGAAGGTCGTGCGGATCGTGTAGCCGCCCTGCGTCAGCTTCTTCTGAGTGATCCCGGTCTCGTCGCTGTGGGACACCAGGTAGCCGTTGGCAAGGTCGACGAGATAGCCGATCTGGCCGCCGAGCTGGGTGTTCGAGCGCGGATTCTTCCAGTCCGGCATCTTGGTGTACAGGGCCCTGACCTTGGGGTCCAGATGGCCGTACTCGACCATCTTGTCCAGGGTGTCCTGCATCTGGCGCACGGCTCGCGCGCTGTTCGCCTCCGGAGTGGCGGTCGTGTCGTAGGTCGTTCCGCCGGCAGGGTCGTAGTACGTGGCGCCCTTGAGCATCGCCGCCAGGAAGGCACACTCGCCCGGGTTCAGCTTGATGGCGTCCTTGTTGAAGTACGCACGGGCTGCGGCCTGGATTCCGTAGGCATTACGACCGTAGTAGGCGGAGTTCAGGTAGCCCGCCATGATGTCGTCCTTCTTGACCGTGGCGCCCACCTTTATGGAGATGAAGATCTCCTTGAACTTGCGCGTGACGGTCTGCGACTGGTCGTCGAGGCGCGCGTTCTTCACGTACTGCTGGGTGATGGTGGATCCACCCTGCGTCTGACCGCCGCTCGCCATGTTCAGCACGGCGCGGGCGATGCCCTTGGGGTCGATGCCGCTGTCGGTGTAGAAGGTCTTGTTCTCCTGCGAGATCACGGCGTACTGCATCGCCTTGGGGATCTGCGACAGGTTGATGATCTGGCGGTTGGTCTCACCGCCCGTGGCGACCATCTGTGAGCCGTCGGACCAGTAGTAGACGTTGTTCTGGGCCGTCGCGGTGTCCGCGACGTTCGGCACGCTCACCATGGCGTACCCGACGCCCGCGACGACCACCAAGCTGCCCACGAAGCCGATGCACAGGCCGGAGACAAGCTTCCAGGACGGCATCCAACGGCGCCATCCGTCCTTGCCGAAGCGCGGATAGTCGATGAGGCGTTTCCTGCCGGGCGCGGTCGCACGCCCCCTGCCTCGTCCAGGACCGCCGGGGCCGCCTTGGCGACCTCCGGGGCCGTTGTCGGCCGCTCTGCGGCGGCCTCCACCTCTCTGCGCCGCGCGTCGGGCCTCGGCACGGCTTCCGTACGACGACTCGGCGTCGTCCGGCTCATAGGAATCCGACCCGTACGAATCGGACAGAGACCCGGTGGCGCCTCGCGGTGCCGCGCGGCGACCGGAGGACGGACCGGACTGGCCACGTCGGGTCGCGGCACGTCCGCCTCCCTGCGGCTGCGGCGGTTTGCGACGGTGCTCGCTCATCGAACGATTACTCCTCGGGCAGGCGCACCCTTGCGCGCCTGGAAACGGCGGCTGGTTTCCGGTCCCCCCGAAGTACGGATGTGGTCGGTCTTGCATTCACCCGTACTGCACCGAGGACGAGGACGTCCCCAGGCGTCACTCGGTTCCCGGTGGTGTGCATGGCGCACAGACTACGCACCGCCAAAACCCGCCGAGCTCCGAAGTTCACCCCAAATCAGGCAACTTGCACACAACGAATCTGCGATGTGATCCCGTTCACCATCTCTCCCCTTGTCCCAGAAGGAAGGCCGTTCTATCGTGCTGATGTATCGAGTCGATACATCAGCACGACATAGAGACCGTCACGGCCCGTCCGCGGCAGAGAGGAGGCGACGATGAGCCGGCGTTCCGGGATCCTCGAGTTCGCCGTACTCGGCCTGCTCCGCGAATCCCCGATGCACGGCTATGAGCTGCGCAAACGACTCAATACGTCACTCGGTGTGTTCCGGGCGTTCAGCTACGGGACGCTGTACCCATGTCTCAAGACGCTGGTCACCAACGGCTGGTTGATCGAAGAGACGGGCCATGCGCCCGAGGACGCCCTCGCCGCCTCCCTCGCGGGGCGCCGCGCCAAGATCGTCTACCGGCTGACGGCAGAGGGTAAGGAGCACTTCGAGGAACTGCTCTCGCAGACCGGCCCCGACGCGTACGAGGACGAACACTTCGCCGCTCGCTTCGCCTTCTTCGGGCAGACGTCACGCGATGTACGCATGCGCGTACTGGAGGGTCGCCGCAGCCGGCTGGAGGAACGCCTCGAGAAGATGCGCGCCTCCCTGGCGCGCACCCGGGAGCGCCTCGACGACTACACGCTTGAGCTCCAGCGCCACGGAATGGAGTCCGTGGAGCGCGAAGTGCGCTGGCTGAACGAGCTCATCGAAAGTGAGCGGGCCGGACGGGACCTCCAAGGTTCCGCCTCTGGGGGACCCGCTCAGCAGGACAACACATCTGGAGCGACGGGCGTCCTGCCCCGGCCGGGGGTCGACCCCCGGCCGGATACGCCCGACGACACCGCCACGTGAGTCCCATTCAGGGCCTCACTCGTACACACAGGGAGCAACCGGAATGGGTTCGGTTCGCGTAGCCATCGTCGGCGTGGGCAACTGCGCTGCATCGCTGGTGCAGGGCGTCGAGTACTACAAGGACGCCGACCCGGCGTCCAAGGTCCCGGGCCTGATGCACGTGCAGTTCGGCGACTACCACGTCGGTGACGTCGAGTTCGTCGCCGCCTTCGACGTCGACGCCAAGAAGGTCGGCCTCGACCTCTCCGACGCCATCGGCGCCAGCGAGAACAACACCATCAAGATCTGCGACGTCCCGAACAAGGGCGTCACGGTCCAGCGCGGTCACACCCTGGACGGTCTCGGCAAGTACTACCGCCAGACCATCGAGGAGTCCGCCGAGGCCCCGGTCGACATCGTCCAGGTCCTCAAGGACCAGCAGGTCGACGTTCTCGTCTGCTACCTGCCCGTCGGTTCCGAGGACGCGGCGAAGTTCTACGCCCAGTGCGCCATCGACGCCAAGGTCGCCTTCGTCAACGCCCTCCCGGTCTTCATCGCCGGCACCAAGGAGTGGGCGGACAAGTTCACCGAGGCGGGCGTCCCGATCGTCGGCGACGACATCAAGTCGCAGGTCGGCGCGACCATCACCCACCGTGTGATGGCGAAGCTGTTCGAGGACCGCGGTGTCCGTCTTGAGCGCACCATGCAGCTCAACGTCGGCGGCAACATGGACTTCAAGAACATGCTGGAGCGCGACCGCCTCGAGTCGAAGAAGATCTCGAAGACCCAGGCCGTCACCTCGCAGATCCCCGACCGCGACCTGGGCGAGAAGAACGTCCACATCGGTCCGTCGGACTACGTGGCCTGGCTGGACGACCGCAAGTGGGCGTACGTCCGCCTCGAGGGTCGTGCCTTCGGCGACGTTCCCCTGAACCTGGAGTACAAGCTCGAGGTCTGGGACTCCCCGAACTCGGCCGGTGTCATCATCGACGCCCTGCGCGCTGCCAAGATCGCCAAGGACCGGGGCATCGGTGGCCCGATCCTGTCGGCGTCCTCGTACTTCATGAAGTCCCCGCCGGTCCAGTACTTCGACGACGAGGCCTTCGCCAACGTCGAGAAGTTCATCAAGGGCGAGGTCGAGCGCTAAGACCGCGCGCCGAGCGTCGGCCAGGCACCACGCCACGACGCTGACACTGCTCCTGCCAGGGCGGTTGAGGGTCCCCGGGTTCCATGACCCGGGGACCCTCCGCATATGTGAGGCTGTGCCCCATGTCCGTCGTCCGCGATCTGCGCGTACTGCTGCGCTTCGGGAACTTCCGGCGCCTGCTGGGCGTCAGGTTGCTCTCCCAGGGGGCCGACGGCGTCTTCCAAGTGGGTCTCGCCGCCTACGTCGTCTTCTCACCGGAGAAGCAGACCTCCGCCTCCGCGATAGCCTCCGCGATGGCGGTGCTCCTGCTGCCGTACTCCCTGGTGGGCCCCTTCGCCGGTGTCCTGCTGGACCGCTGGCGCCGACGCCAGGTCCTTCTGTACGGCAATCTGCTGCGCACCCTGCTGGCCACGGTGACGGCGGCTCTGATGGTCGGCCGTGTCCCGGACTGGCTCTTCTACGTCTCCGCCCTGTGCGTCACCGCCGTCAACCGCTTCGTCCTGGCGGGACTGTCCGCCGCGCTGCCCCGAGTGGTGGACGCCGAACGTCTGGTGATGGCCAACTCTCTCTCCCCGACCGCCGGAACGCTGGCCGCGACCGCGGGCGGCGGCCTTGCCTTCGCCGTCCGGCTGGTGGCCTCCGGCTCCGATGCCGCCGTGGTGCTGCTGGGCGCCACGCTGTATCTGAGCGCGGCCCTGTCGTCGCTGCGGATGCCACCCCATCTGCTGGGCCCCGACCTCGCGCTGGTGCACCCCAGACTGACGACAGCGCTGAGCGGTACCACCCGCGGGCTCGCGGCCGGTGTACGGCATCTCGCCGAACCGCGCAGGAGGGAGGCCGCCTGGGCGCTGGCCTCGATGACGCTGATGCGGTTCTGCTACGGCGCCCTGACCGTCATGGTCCTGATGCTCTGCCGCTACGCCTGGTCGTCCGACCCGGACGAGGGACTTGCCCTGCTGGGCCTCGCGGTGGGCGTCTCGGGAGCGGGTTTCTTCGCGGCGGCCGCGGTGACACCTTCGGCGGTGGGCCGGCTCGGGCCGGGCCGTTGGATCGTCGCCTGCTCGGCGGCCGCTGCCGCGCTGGAACTCGCCCTGTTCCTGTCCTTCACCGAAGCCGGCCTGTTCGTCGCCGCGTTCGTCCTGGGCCTCGTCACCCAGGGGGCCAAGATCGCCACGGACACGGTCGTGCAGTCCTCGGTCGACGACGGCTTCCGCGGCCGGGTCTTCTCCTTGTACGACGTCCTCTTCAACGTCGCCTTCGTCGGTGCCGCCGCGGTGGCCGCCCTGATGCTCCCCGCGGACGGCCGCTCGGTGGCACTGGTGGTGTTCGTGGCCGCGCTCTACGGCATGGTTGCTCTGGCTATGGCCCGCTTTGAGCATCGATAAGTGTCACATCAAAGCCACAGAGTCCCCTCGGGAAAGCAAAGTGACCATTGGGGCCCGGTAACTTACCTGGGTCTTACTTCATGTTCAGAACACCCATGCTCCAGGGGGACTTCACCGTGACAACTCCGCCGCCGGGCCAGAACCCGTACGCCCAGACGCCTCCCCCGCCCGCGGGGCAGCAGCCCGTCCCGCCGCAGGGGGCTCCCTACGCTCCGTTCCCCAACCAGGGTGGCGCTCCGCTTCCCCCTCCGCCCGCTCCGGCCAAGCGCGCCGGCAAGAAGGTCCTGCGCATAGTCGGCGCGATCGCCGTCTTCGTCATCATCGGTCTCATCAAGTTCGGCATCGGCTTCTGGGCCAGCGAGACCGACGCCGAGACCACCTCGGTGGGCGCCTGCATGCACAACGACGGCACGGACAACAACGCGGACCTCAACGAGGTCGACTGCTCCTCCAGCGACGCCCAGTACAAGGTCGTCAAGAAGTTCGACGACACCAGTGACGACAAGAAGTGCGCGGCCGTCACGGAGGCGACGATCTCCTACATCCAGTCCGGCGGCGGCCACGACGTCGTTCTCTGCCTGAGCGAAGTCAAGTAAGGCACTCGGGGGGCAAAAGACAGGGGCGGTGTTTCACGTGAAACACCGCCCCTGTCTCATGCGGAACGGGGGCATGTTTCACGTGAAACATGCCCCCGTTCCGCACACCGTCAGCTCTGCCGACGCTCCGCGCGCCGTCAGCCCTGCTCGGCCCACCACTCCTTGAGCGCCGCCACCGCCGCGTCGAACTCCAACGGCCCGTGCTCCAGCCGAAGCTCCAGGAGATGCTTGTACGCCTGCCCGACGGCCGGACCGGGACCCACGCCCAGAATCTCCATGATCTGATTGCCGTCGAGGTCGGGCCGGATGGAGTCCAGCTCCTCCTGCTCCTTCAGCTGGACGATCCGCTCCTCCAGGCCGTCATAGGCCCGCGACAGCGCAGCCGCCCGGCGCTTGTTCCGCGTGGTGCAGTCCGAGCGGGTCAGCTTGTGCAGGCGATCGAGCAGGGGGCCGGCGTCCCGGACATAGCGGCGGACAGCCGAGTCCGTCCACTCCCCGGTGCCGTAGCCGTGGAAGCGCAGATGGAGTTCAACCAGCCGTGAGACGTCCTTCACCAGCTCGTTGGAGTACTTGAGCGCGGTCATGCGCTTCTTGGTCATCTTCGCCCCGACCACTTCGTGGTGGTGGAACGAGACCCGGCCGTCCGTCTCGAAGCGCCGCGTACGCGGTTTGCCGATGTCGTGCAGCAGCGCGGCCAGCCGGAGGGTGAGGTCGGGACCGTCCGTCTCCAGCGCGATCGCCTGCTCCAGGACGATCAGGGTGTGCTCGTAGACATCCTTGTGCCGGTGGTGCTCGTCGCTCTCCAGACGCAGCGCGGGAAGCTCGGGAAGCACATGATCGGCCAGGCCCGTGTCGACGAGCAGGCTCAGCCCCTTGCGCGGGTGTGCGGACAGGATCAGCTTGTTCAGCTCGTCCCGCACCCGCTCCGCGGAGACGATCTCGATCCGGCCGGCCATCTCCTTCATCGCGGCGACGACCTCGGGGGCGACCTCGAAGTCGAGCTGGGCCGCGAAACGCGCGGCCCGCATCATCCGCAGCGGGTCGTCGGAGAAGGAGTCCTGCGGAGTGCCCGGGGTGCGCAGCACGCGGGCCGCGAGGTCCGCACGGCCACCGTGCGGATCGATGAACTCCTTCGCCGGCAGCGCCACGGCCATCGCGTTCACCGTGAAGTCGCGGCGGACGAGATCCTCCTCGATGGAGTCGCCGTAGGAGACCTCGGGCTTGCGCGAGGTCCGGTCGTACGCCTCGGAGCGGTAGGTGGTCACCTCGATCTGGTAGCCGTCCTTCTGGGCCCCGACCGTGCCGAACGCGATCCCGACCTCCCACAGGGCGTCCGCCCAGGGCCGGACGATCTTCAGTACGTCCTCGGGACGGGCGTCGGTCGTGAAGTCCAGATCGTTGCCGAGCCTGCCGAGCAGCGCGTCCCGGACCGACCCGCCGACCAGGGCGAGGGAGAACCCGGCCTCCTGGAAACGGTGGGCGAGCTCGTCGGCGACAGGAGCGACCCGCAGCAGTTCACTGACCGCGTGGCGCTGCCCCTGGCTCAGGGCACTGGAGGTGTCTTCGTTGGCGTTCGGCACAACAGAAGAGGGTACGTGGCCGGGGCGACCGGGGGCGTCCGCATTAATCACGCACAGACATCCCAGCCGATACGCTCGCAGAGTGCGCCTTTGTGAACCTAGATCGAAGGTTCTCTTCATATCGGCAGATAGGGGTCCGGTGCACCGGCGATCCCCGATCTTGTAGTGCAGTCCGCGGCACTTCCCCTCAGCGCACATCGTTACCATGCGTGGACGCACATTCCAACGACCACTGACGACGACGAGGGACGGGCGAGCGCGTGGCCGAGGCGGCAGACTTCCAGGGGACGAGTCCCTCACCTGCCCGCCGGTTGCTGCGGCGCACCGGAGCACTGCTCGCCGGGGCACCGCTGCTGGCCGGTCTGCTCCAGCTGCCCGCTGCCGCCTCCGCGCAGGCGGCGGGCCAGGACTCCGCCCGGGAGGCCTCCGGCTCCCGCACCGTGTCCGTCTCCGTCGACACGCTCACCCCGTCCGTGCCGACCGACGGGGACACCGTGACCGTCTCCGGCACGGTGACGAACAACGGCAAGCAGGCGGTCAGCGACGCCCATGTGGGCCTGCGGGTCGGTTCCGTGCTGACCACCCGCTCGGCGATCGACAGCACCGCCGACCGCACCGGTTACTCCGGCGCGGACGGCGAAGAGGTCGGCGGCTCGTACGTGCAGGAGTTCCCCGAGCTCGCTCCGGGGGTCGCGCAGCACTTCAGCATCTCCGTACCGGTCGACAAGCTGGACCTCGGCAAGGACGGCATCTACCCGCTCGGTGTCTCCCTCTCCGGGCAGACGGCCGCACAGCCGTGGGAGCAGGTGCTGGGCATCCAGCGGACGTTCCTGCCGTGGCAGCCGGACGAGGCGGACACGAAGACGAAGACGACGGTGCTCTGGCCGCTGATCTCGACCGTCCACATGACGGCGGAGACCGGCTCGAACGAGCAGCAAACGCCCGTGTTCCTCAACGACGACCTGGCCCAGGAGATCTCCCCGGGCGGCCGTCTCGACCAGTTGCTGTCCCTGGGCAAGAGCCTGGACGTCACCTGGGTGATCGACCCGGACCTGCTCGCCTCCGTCGACGCCATGACCCGCAGCTACAAGGTGCGAGGCCCCGAGGACACCACCACAGCGGGCACCCACCAGGCGATCGCCAAGGCATGGCTGGCCGAACTCCAGAAGGCGGTGGTGGACAAGGACGTCGTCGCCCTGCCCTTCGCCGACCCCGACCTTGCGGCTCTCGCCCACAACGGCACGAGCGTCACCGGCTCGCTCAGCCACCTCAAGGCGGCCTCCGACGTGGTCGCCAACACGGTGGAGCCGATTCTCCATGTGACGCCGAACACAGACTTCGCCTGGCCCGTCGACGGTGCCGTCGACCCGTCGATCGTCAAGGTCGCCACCTCCGCGGGCGCCGACAAGGTGATCGCGCGCAGCGACAGCCTGGTGGAGACCAGCGGTCTGTCCTACACCCCCTCAGCCGCCCGCCCCCTCGGCGGCGGCACCACCGCGGTGGTCGCGGACTCGAGGCTGTCCAAGGCGTTCCAGGGCGACCTGACGAAGGCCTCGGACTCCACGCTCGCCGTGCAGCGGTTCCTGGCCCAGAGCCTCGCGCTCAACCTCCAGACCGACAAACAGCGCAGCATCGTCGTGGCACCGCAGCGCATGCCGTCCGGCAGCCAGGCGCAGGCGATGGCCGCGGCCCTGGGCGCCCTGCAGAGCGGGAACTGGTCCCAGTCGCAGGAGCTCACGGCGGCCGCCAAGGCCAAGCCGGACCCGGGCGCCACCACCAAGATCCCCTCGGTGTCGAAGTACCCCTCCTCGCTGCGCAGGAAGGAACTGCCGCGGTCGGCCTTCGCGCAGATCGCCGCCACACAGGACACGCTCGACAACTTCCAGGTGATCCTCTCCGACAGGTCCCGTGTGGTGACCCCGTTCGGCCGGGCGCTGAACCGCGAGATGTCCACGTCGTGGCGTGGCCGGCCGGTCGAGGCCAGCACGTTCCGCCAGGACGTCGAGGCCTACCTCGACACCCTCACCGCCCAGGTCAAGCTGATCGACAAGTCCGACACCAAACTCTCCGGGCGCAGCGCCACGATCCCCGTGACCGTGCAGAACAACCTGGTGCAGGGCGTCGACCATCTGGTGCTTCGGCTCACCTCGACCAACTCGACCCGGCTCAAGATCGGCGGCAAGCCCTACTCCGAGCAGCCCATCGCGGTCTCCGGCGGGCACAGCCAGACGGTGAAGTTCCCCACGTCCGCCAACGTCAACGGCCAGACGACGGTGATCGCCCAGCTGTACACGCAGGACGGCCAGGAGTACGGCGCACCGGTGACCTTCGACGTGAAGGTCACCGAGATCACCGCGACGGTGATGCTGGTCATCGGCGGTGGCGTCCTGCTTCTGGTCCTGGCCGGGTTCCGCATGTACACCCAGCGCAAGCGCGCGGCGGCCCGGGAGGGCCAGGAGAACGGCCCCGACGAGGACGACGGGAATGACGAGGCCGGCGAACCGGCCGAAGGCCCGCTGAACACCGAGGGGCCCCGCAGCCGTCTTGAGGAAGAGTCCGGCAGCCGGTCCGGGGCAGAAGACCCGGAGCAGCAGAGTGACCCGACACCGGACACCGCAGCGGAAAGCACAGACCCGTCCGGCACGGGTGAGAGAGTGGACCGTTGAGGATGTCGTGGCCGGTGGGCCCGGGACGATGAGGTGGGGCAATCCATGAACGCGCCGTACGACGGTGACCGCGGCCAGGCCGCGGGCGGCTCGGGCCACCCCGAGGGTCCGCCGCCCGAGCATGGCCAGGTGCCGCCGCAGCACCCGGCGGACATGTACCTCCAGGACGCCTACGACCAGGACCCCTACCGGGCACAGGACCTCTCCGCCCAGGACCCGGTCGCCGAGGCGCTCTACGACCGTGCCGCGCACCCTCCGCCGCCGCCGGGCACGTACGAGCCGCAGCAGCCGCTGTACGGCCGGCCGCAGCAGTCGCCGTACGCCCCGGACCCGCGGGTCTGGGCCCAGACCCCCGCGCCGGAGCCGGCCGGTCCGACCCAGTACCTGCCGTTCGGCGAGGACCCCCGTACCACCCAGTTCGTGGGCGTCGACGACCTGGTGACCCAGGCCGGTGAGGAGCGTCACGAGACGGACGCCTTCGCCCACCTCTTCCAGGACCAGCAACAGGGCTCCGTACGTCCGCAGGCGGACGCCATGGCCATGCCCGGGCCCGCCACCCCCACGGTGGCGGCTCAGGGGCCCGTGGGGCCCCACCACGCGCCGCCGGCTCCCGCGGCCGAGTCTGCCGCGCCGGCTCCCGCCGCGAAGAAGGGCGGGCGGGCCTCGGGCCTGCTGAAGTCGAGCGCCGTCATGGCCGCGGGCACCATGGTCTCCCGCCTCACCGGCTTCGTCCGCTCCGCGCTGATCGTCTCCGCCCTCGGTCTCGGCCTCCTCGGCGACTCCTTCCAGGTCGCCTACCAGCTGCCGACGATGATCTACATCCTGACCGTCGGCGGTGGCCTCAACTCGGTCTTCGTCCCGCAGCTCGTGCGGGCGATGAAGGAGGACGAGGACGGCGGCGAGGCTTTCGCCAACCGGCTGCTGACCCTGGTGATGGTGGCACTCGGCGCGCTCACCGCGCTGGCGATGTTCGCCGCACCGCTCCTGGTCCGCATGCTCTCGATCCCGGTCGCCAACGACCCCGCGGCCAACGACGTCGCCGTCACCTTCACCCGTTACTTCCTGCCCTCGATCTTCTTCATGGGCGTGCACGTGGTGATGGGGCAGATCCTCAACGCACGCGGCCGGTTCGGCGCGATGATGTGGACCCCGGTCCTGAACAACATCGTCATCATCGTGACCCTCGGCATGTTCATCTGGGTCTACGGCACCGCGGGCAGCTCCGGGATGACGGCGGGCAACATCCCGCCGGAGGGCCAGCGACTGCTCGGCATCGGTGTCCTGCTCGGCCTCGTCGTCCAGGCCCTCGCGATGATCCCGTATCTGCGGGAGACCGGCTTCCGGCTGCGGCTGCGCTTCGACTGGAAGGGCCACGGCCTCGGCAAGGCCGCGATGCTCGCCAAGTGGACGGTGCTGTTCGTCCTCGCCAACCAGGCGGGCGCCATGGTCGTCACGCAGCTGTCCACCGCCGCCGGCAAGGACTCCGGCGTCGCGGGCACCGGCTTCGCCGCCTATGCCAACGCCCAGCTGATCTGGGGCCTGCCGCAGGCGATCATCACCGTCTCGCTGATGGCCGCGCTGCTGCCGCGGATCTCCCGCTCGGCGGCCGAGGGAGACGGCGGCGCCGTCCGCGACGACATCTCCCAGGGTCTGCGCACCACGGCCGTCGCGATCGTGCCCATCGCCTTCGGCTTCCTCGCCCTCGGTATCCCGATGTGCACGCTGATCTTCGGCTCCTCGGGCACCAGCGAGGCCACCAATATGGGCTTCATGCTGATGGCCTTCGGCCTCGGCCTGATCCCCTACTCCGTGCAGTACGTGGTCCTGCGCGCCTTCTACGCCTACGAAGACACCAGGACCCCCTTCTACAACACGGTCATCGTGGCCGCGGTCAACGCGGGTGCCTCGCTGCTGTGCTACTTCCTGGTTCCGGCGCGCTGGGCCGTGGTCGGCATGGCCGCCGCATACGGCCTCGCCTACGCGATCGGCGTAGGCATCGCCTGGCGCCGGCTGCGCAAGCGTCTGGGCGGCGACCTGGACGGCACGCGTGTGCTGCGCACCTACGCGCGGCTGTGCATCGCCTCGGTACCGGCCGCCCTCATGGCGGGGGCGGCCTGTTACGGCATCGCGCAGACGCTCGGCCAGGGCGCCGCGGGTTCCTTCGCCGCGCTGCTGGCCGGCGGTGTCGTTCTGCTCGGCGTCTTCTACCTGGCGGCCCGCCGCATGCGCATCGAGGAACTCAACTCCCTCGTCGGCATGGTGCGCGGGCGCCTGGGGCGCTGAGGTGGGGGTAGGCGCACAACCATCGTGCGCCATCGTGTGTCGTGCATAGCAGCGGACTGTGGGCACAATTGGATTCGACGTCGTAGGGCGCGCAATGGATGGGGAGGCAGGGACGACGGTGGCGGAACGAAGTACGGCTGCCGTCGACGTGGCAGGCAACGGCGGCGACAAGCCGCTGGCCGCGCAGGCGGACCAGTCCACGGCCGACGGGGAGGCCCAGAACCTGGAGCGGGACACGGACATCGACGAGGCACAGGGGAGTGGCGGGACCGAGAGTCCCGAGAAGGCCTCACCGCCCGAGCTGCACAGCGGCCACAAACTCGCCAGGCGCTATCGCCTCGAAGAGTGCGTCACCCGTCTGGACGGATTCAGCAGTTGGCGTGCGGTCGACGAGAAACTCCGTCGCGCCGTCGGCGTCCACATCCTGCCGGCGGACCATGCGCGGGCCCGGTCGGTACTGGCGGCCGCCCGTTCCTCCGCGCTGCTGGGTGATCCCCGGTTCGTGCAGGTGCTGGACGCCGTCGAGGAGGACGACCTCGTCTACGTCGTCCACGAGTGGCTGCCCGACGCGACCGAGCTGACGGCACTGCTGTCCGCCGGCCCGCTGGAGCCGCACGACGCCTACCAGATGGTCAGCCAGATCGCCGGGGCCATGGCCGCGGCCCATCGTGAGGGTCTCGCGCATCTGCGGCTGAACCCCAACGCGGTGCTGCGCACCTCCAGCGGCCAGTGGCGTATCCGTGGCCTCGCCGTGAACGCCGCGCTGCGCGGTATCAGTTCCGACACCCCGCAGCGCACCGACACCGAGGCCATCGGCGCCCTGCTGTACGCGGCCCTCACCCAGCGCTGGCCGTACGAGAACGACGCCTACGGCCTGTCCGGCCTGCCCAAGGACATCGGCCTCATCGCTCCCGACCAGGTGCGCGCCAACATCCACCGCGGCCTGTCCGAGCTCGCCATGCGCGCGCTCGCCAACGACGGTGCCACGGCCTCCCGTCACGAGGCCGCGTGCACGACGCCCGAAGAGCTGGTGAAGGCGATCGGCGAGATGCCCCGCGTCCGTCCGCCGGAGCTCGCGTTCTCCGGCCCGCCGGAGTATCAGCGCACGACCTACCAGCAGGGCACCTACGGGCGCCCTGCGGCGCATCCGGGGGTCACCCAGCAGCTGCCGCCGACCCCGCCGCCGCCGTTGCAGAGCCGCACCGGCAAGGTTCTGAAGTGGGCCGTCTCGGCGCTGCTGATCGCCGCGCTGGGCCTGGGCAGCTGGCAGTTGGCCGACGCCCTGATGGACCAGGGCAACTCGCCCGACGACACCACCCAGACGACGGACGACGGCGACAAGACCACCGAGTCGCCCAAGCCGGCCTCCAAGCCGATCGCCATCCAGGATGCGTCGGAGTACTACCCGGACGGTAAGCCCCAGCACGCCAACGAGGTGAAACTCACCTACGACGGCGACCCTTCCACCGTCTGGCGTTCGTACCGCTTCTCCGACGGGCCCGAGCTTGCGCCCTACAAGCAGGGCGTGGGCATCGTCTACGACCTCGGCTCCGCCCAGAACGTGTCGGCAGCCTCGATAGGACTGGACTACGGCGGCAACTACACGGCGGTGTCCCTGTATGCCACCGATTCGCTGTCGTCGTCGGCGCCGCTCAGCTCCATGACGAAGTTCGCCGAGGGCAAGACCTCGGGCACCGAACTGAAGATCACGGCCAAGAAGGCGGCGAAGACCCGGTACGTGCTCGTCTGGATGACTGCCATGCCCTATTCGGGCCAGAAGGGGTACAGCGGCCCCGGCTACAAGCAGGCCATCACCGATGTGAAGTTCACGGGCTGACGTCTCACCGAAGGGGGGAGGGGGTCCGATGGCAGATGGCAGCGCATACGGCGGCACAAGCGATCAGGACCTCCTCACCCGTCATACAGCGGGGGATCCGGACGCCTTCGGTGAGCTCGTACGGCGTCATCGCGACCGCCTCTGGGCGGTCGCGCTGCGTACCCTGGGCGACCGCGAGGAGGCCGCTGACGCCGTTCAGGACGCCCTCGTCTCCGCTTACCGGGCCGCCCACACCTTCCGCGGCCAGTCGGCTGTCACGACGTGGCTGCACCGCATCACGGTGAACGCCTGTCTCGACCGTGCCCGTAAGGCAGCCTCCCGCAAGACCTCGCCGGTCGACGACACCGAGCGCCTGGAACAGCTGCTGGAGCCGCACGAATCGGCCTCGGAACCCGCCGAGCGCAACGATCTGCACCGTGAGCTCCTGGAGGCCCTGGGGACGCTCCCGCCCGATCAGCGGGCCGCTCTCGTCCTGGTCGACATGCAGGGCTACCCCGTCGCCGAAGCCGCCCGTGTCCTCGACGTGCCGACCGGGACGGTGAAGAGCCGCTGCGCCCGGGGCAGAGCCAGACTCCTGCCGCTCCTCACTCACCTGCGGCCGGAAAAGGCCGGTGACGACAGCGCGGTGGGTCAGGGGCGGAACCGGACGGAGGGGACATCCGTCCCACCGGCAGCGGGATCGCACGACAAGGATTCCCGTGATCCAGGATCAAGCGACTCAGCTGCTGTGAAGGGCGGAGGTGGGCGAGCGTGACATCCACGACGGACATGGCCGGGCACCCGGACGTCGCGGAGATCTCCGACCTCACCGAAGGTCTGCTGTCACCGTCCCGCACCAGGCAGGTACGCCGGCATCTGAACATGTGCGAGCTCTGCGCGGATGTCCACGCCTCTTTGGAGGAGATCCGGGAACTGCTCGGGACGGCCTCCGGCCCGCCCCGCATGCCGGCCGAGATCGCGGGCCGTATCGACGCCGCTCTCGCCGCCGAAGCGCTCCTCAGCGCCACGGCACCCACCACCGCCGGCTCCGCGGCAGCGACGGCCTCTCCTCGGCCCGCTTCCCCCGTGGGGGACAGCACGCGTGTTTCACGTGAAACATCGGCCACCACGGACCGCCCCTCGGGCCATGCGCGCACCGCCTCGACCGGACCAGGACGCAAGAGCAGCCGAGCGCGCGGGCGCCGCAAGGTGGTCGTCCTGGGGGTGGCCTGCACGGCTGCCGTCCTGGCATTGGGTTCCGTGCTGCTGTCCTCCCTCTGGGCCTCGTCCGGGAACACGACCCGGGGGCATCAGTCCACGGCCGCGGACACCTTCTCCGAAGCAAAGCTCGAAGGCCAGGTCACCACACTCCTCGCTCAGAGCACAGGCAGCTCGGAAGCCCCGGACAACCTCGGCGCGGAGACTGCTCCGGGCACGGTGAAACCGAAGATCTTCCGCCAGCCCACGATCCCGCCCTGCATCCAGCAGGGCATCGGCCGCAACGATGCGGCGCTCGCGACCGAGCAGGGCATCTACCAGGGGACGGACGCCCTCCTCGTGGTGCTCCCCGACGCATCCGACAGCACCCGGGTCACCGTCTACATCGTGGACACGACCTGTGTGAGCCACCCGTCGGCCACCCCGGCCAAGGTGCTGCTCACCCACTCCTACACGCGCTCCTGAGCGCGCACACCGCGGCCCAGGCCTCTCTCGTTCCTCTGTGGTGTCCCGTTCGGTGACGCGTCCGGGTGTGCCCGGACACAGCGGGAATGCGCGCCCCTTAGGATCCGTTGGGTGGGGTGAGAGTCTCGACAGGGTCTCCACCGGCCGTACGACGCAGTCCAGAGACGAGGAATCAAGTCGTGAGCGACGTCCGTAACGTGATCATCATCGGTTCGGGGCCCGCCGGCTACACGGCGGCGCTGTACACCGCACGCGCGTCGCTGAAGCCGCTGGTGTTCGAGGGCGCCGTCACCGCGGGTGGCGCGCTGATGAACACCACCGAGGTGGAGAACTTCCCCGGCTTCCGCGACGGGATCATGGGCCCCGAGCTCATGGACAACATGCGCGCCCAGGCCGAGCGCTTCGGCGCCGAGCTGGTTCCGGACGATGTCGTCTCCGTCGACCTGACCGGTGACATCAAGACCGTCACGGACACCTCGGGCACGATCCACAAGGCCAAGGCCGTCATCGTCACCACCGGCTCGCAGCACCGCAAGCTCGGTCTGCCCAACGAGGACGCGCTCTCCGGCCGCGGCGTCTCCTGGTGCGCCACCTGTGACGGGTTCTTCTTCAAGGACCAGGACATCGCCGTGATCGGCGGCGGTGACACCGCGATGGAGGAGGCGACCTTCCTCTCCCGGTTCGCCAAGTCCGTGACGATCGTGCACCGCCGCGACACCCTGCGCGCCTCCAAGGCGATGCAGGAGCGTGCCTTCGCCGACCCGAAGATCAAGTTCGTCTGGGACAGCGAGGTCGCCGAGATTCACGGCGACCCGAAGCTGGCCGGTCTGAAGCTGCGCAACCTCAAGACCGGCGAGCTGTCCGACCTGGCGGTCACCGGGCTGTTCATCGCGATCGGCCACGACCCGCGTACCGAGCTGTTCAAGAGCCAGCTCGACCTCGACGACGAGGGCTACCTCAAGGTCGCCGCACCGTCCACGCGAACCAACGTGACGGGTGTCTTCGCCGCGGGTGACGTGGTCGACCACACCTACCGCCAGGCGATCACCGCCGCCGGTACCGGCTGCTCCGCCGCCCTCGACGCCGAGCGCTTCCTCGCCGCGCTGGCCGACGAAGAGCAGGCCGAGCCCGAGACGACCTCTGTCTGACCCCCATCCTCCCCACGCATAACCAGTAAGGAGCCCGCTGTGGCCGGCACTCTGAAGAACGTGACTGACGCCTCCTTCGACGAGGACGTCCTCAAGAGCGACAAGCCCGTCCTGGTGGACTTCTGGGCCGCCTGGTGCGGTCCCTGCCGCCAGATCGCGCCCTCGCTCGAGGCGATCGCCGCCGAGTACGGCGAGAAGATCGAGGTCGTCAAGCTCAACATCGACGAGAACCCGGACACGGCTGCCAAGTACGGCGTCATGTCGATCCCGACCCTGAACGTCTACCAGAACGGCGAGGTCGCCAAGACCATCGTCGGCGCGAAGCCGAAGGCCGCGATCGTCCGCGACCTTGAGGACTTCATCGCCGAGTGACGTTCGGAGCCGTCTAGCCGACGGCGCGTGTTTCACGTGAAACACGAATGGGCCAACCCGGAAGGGTTGGCCCATTCGCATATCAGCCCTCGCTACAGCGGCCGCAGTGCCGGCTCCTTCTGCACTGCTCCCAGCAAGCGGTCCAGCGCCATCTCGACGTCTTCCTTCCAGGAGAGCGTCGTCCGCAGCTCCAGACGCATCCGCGGATACGTGGGATGCGGGCGGACCGTCTTGAAGCCCACGGCGAGCAGATGGTCGGCCGGAAGCACGCAGGCCGGCTCTTTCCAGCGGGCGTCGCCGAAGGCCTCGATCGCCTTGAAGCCACGACGCAACAGATCTTTGGCGACCGTCTGCACCATCACCCGGCCCAGCCCTTGGCCCTGATAACCGGGCATGATGAAGGCGGTGATCAGCTGCACCGCGTCCGGCGAGACGGGGCTTGTGGGAAAGGCTGTGGAGCGCGGCACATAAGCAGGCGGCGCGTAGAGCACGAAGCCCACCGGCACATCGTCGACGTAGACGACCCGACCGCACGATCCCCAGTCCAGGAGAACCCCGGAGATCCAGGCTTCCTTCTCCAGGGCGGGCGTACCCGCCTTCAGCGCGGCTTCACCACTGACAGGGTCCAGCTCCCAGAAGACACACGAGCGACAGCGCTGGGGAAGGTCCTGAACGTTGTCCAGCGTGAGCGGTACGAGCCGACGCCCCATGAAGGCTGTTCCTCGCTTCCTTCGCCCGCGGCCTCGCGGGCGGCTGCCAGAGCGTTCCGTTCCCTGAGCAAGCTGCCGACGAACCCGGCTATCGCGCCCAGCCCGAGCGTCGCACTCACCAGTCCGGTCCGGCTCATCGTTCGCATGGCCCCGGCCTCCCCATCAGAGGTGCTGCCAAAGGTGGATGCGCCTTACCCCCTGGCATCGTATCCACGATGCGATTACGTCGATACCGCCTGAAAGCAAAGAGCAGGCCGTGTTCCGGCATACACCGGACACGGCCTGCTCTGACTGGCCGGACAGGCTCAACCGCCCTGCCGACCCAGGCGGCCTCAGTCCTCCGACTCGGCGGACTCGCTCGCCTGAAGGTCCTGCTGAAGGTCCTGCTGAAGGACCGGGCCCTCACCCGGAGCAAGCGAACCAAGGATCCGCTCCAGATCCTCCATGGAGGCGAACTCCACGGTGATCTTGCCCTTCTTCTGCCCCAGGTCGACCTTCACCCGGGTTTCGAAACGGTCCGAGAGACGAGTCGCGAGATCGGACAGTGCGGGAGACACCCGCCCTCCCGCCCGCGGGCTCCTGGACCGCTGCGCCGTCTGCGGCCGCGACCCCATGAGGGTCACGATCTCCTCGACGGCGCGCACCGAGAGACCCTCAGCCACGATCCGGTGAGCCAGACGGTCCTGCTCCTCCGAGTCGTCGACCGACAGCAGCGCCCGGGCGTGTCCGGCGGAGAGCACCCCGGCGGCCACGCGGCGCTGGACGGCCGGCGAAAGCTTGAGCAGACGCAGGGTGTTGGAGACCTGAGGGCGGGACCGGCCGATGCGGTCAGCCAGCTGGTCGTGGGTGCAGTTGAAGTCCTTCAGCAACTGGTCGTAGGCCGCAGCCTCTTCCAGCGGATTCAGCTGCGCTCGGTGCAGGTTCTCCAGGAGCGCGTCCAGGAGGAGCTTTTCGTCGTCCGTGGCCCGCACGATCGCCGGGATCGCCTCGAGCCCCGCCTCACGGCAGGCCCTCCAGCGCCGCTCGCCCATGATGAGCTCGTAGCGCGCGGGACCCAGCTGACGTACGACGACCGGCTGAAGGAGCCCGACCTCCTTGATGGAGGTGATCAGCTCCTGAAGGGCGTCCTCGTCGAACACCTCACGCGGCTGCCGGGGGTTCGGCGTGATGAAGTCCAGCGGGAGCTCGGCGAAGTGCGCACCCATCGGAGGCGCGGGGATCTCCGCGGCGCCGCTCAGCGGCAGATCATCGGTTTCACGTGAAACAGGCGCCAACGTGGTCACCTTGGCCGCAGCCACACCGCGGTCCGCGGTCAGCACCGGACCTGGTGCGGGAGCCGCGGAAGCGGCTCCCCCTATGGCAGGCGGAGCCGGCGTCATCTCCGTCGGCGCAGCAGGGATCAGCGCGCCTAGCCCACGGCCCAGCCCCCTCCGTCGCTCACTCACTGGATCCCCTCCACCATGCTCGGGTCGCTCTGAGCGCCGATGTGGGCGTGTGTCGCGTCATAGCGGACGCCCACACCCCTCAGCGCAATTTCTCGTGCCGCCTCAAGATAGGAGAGGGCACCGCTCGATCCTGGATCGTAGGTCAGCACCGTCTGCCCATAACTCGGCGCCTCGGAGATACGGACCGAGCGAGGAATGCTCGTCCGCAGCACCTCCTCACCGAAGTGGGTGCGCACCTCTTCGGCGACCTGGGACGCCAGACGCGTCCGGCCGTCGTACATGGTGAGCAGGATGGTCGACACGTGCAGGACGGGGTTGAGGTGCCCCCGTACCAGGTCGACGTTGCGCAGCAGCTGTCCCAGACCCTCCAGCGCGTAGTACTCGCACTGGATCGGGATGAGGACCTCCTGGCCCGCGACCATCGCGTTGACCGTCAGCAGACCGAGCGAGGGCGGGCAGTCGATGAGGATGTAGTCCAGCGGCTGCTCATAGGCCTGGATCGCCCGCTGGAGGCGGCTCTCTCGTGCCACCAGGGACACCAGCTCGATCTCGGCACCGGCGAGATCGATCGTGGCGGGGGCGCAGAAGAGACCCTCGACATCCGGGACGGGCTGGACGACCTCGGCCAGAGGCTTGCTGTCGACCAGGACGTCGTAGATGGACGGGACCTCTGCGTGATGGTCGATCCCCAGGGCGGTGGAAGCGTTGCCCTGCGGGTCGAGGTCGATCACGAGGACACGGCCACCGTGCAGGGCCAGGGAAGCGGCAAGGTTGACGGTGGTCGTCGTCTTGCCTACGCCACCCTTCTGGTTGGCCACGACCATGACACGGGTCTGGTGGGGCCGTGGCAGACCCTCGCCGGCGCGGCCGAGCGCCTCCACCGCCAATTGGGCAGCACGACCGATCGGTGTGTCGTCCATGGGGGGCGGTGTTTCACGTGAAACATCCTCCCCCATCGACTCGGTACGGGGACCGGGGACCGGATCGGTCATCGGTCCCGCGATGTTGGCGTCGGACCGCAAGGATTCACTCTCCTCGACTTCAAGCTCGCAATGAACAGAGCCTCCCATGTCTTCGGGGTCGTGAACCAGTGAGCCCTGGGGTTCTGTGGAGAAATCCACCTCTGTGGACAACTCCGTGCCCCCTACGAGGGAGATCTCGGCCCCGGAGGCAGGGGCCTCGCTGCGGGATCCAAGAGGCTTACGGTCGCGAGGTTGAGCCGCGGCGTGGCCTCGGCTGATGATTCCGTGCAGCAGGGAGCGACGTTTCACGTGAAACACGATGCACAGCGGTTGCGGCCAGGCCTTCGCGACACTCCGGGCTGCGTAGACGGGGAAGCTTGTGTGGAGTAGGTCTCACCCTCACGAAGGATCGGAGACACTCATCACACTGGACTTCAGTACTAGCGACGACGCCGCGTTCGGCTCGTCCGGGCGGCCTTCGCACGCTTCGCCGCGAACCGTACGCCGCCGGGGCTCTCCCCGACCTCGACCCGGACCACCGTGGACAGCGGGTCCACCACGCCCTCACCCACATGCAGGATGGACGTCTCCACGGCCCCGAGCTTGCTCAGCGCCGTCGCCGCGCTCTTGAGCTCCTCCTCCGCGGTGTCGCCCTTGAGCGCCAGCATCTCCCCGTACGGCCGCAGCAGCGGGACGCCCCAGGTGGCCAGCCGGTCCAGCGGCGCCACGGCCCGGGCCGTCACGACATGCACCGGTTGAACCTTGCCCATGACCTCTTCCGCGCGGCCACGGACCACGGTCACATGGTCGAGCCCCAGCAGTTCGACCACCTCGGTCAGGAAGTTCGTACGCCGCAGCAGAGGCTCCAGAAGGGTGATCTTCAGGTCCTCCCGTACCAGCGCCAGAGGGATACCGGGCAGACCCGCGCCCGAACCGACGTCGCACACCGTCACGCCCTCGGGCACGACCTCGGAAAGCACCGCACAGTTCAGCAGGTGCCTCTCCCACAGGCGGGGCACCTCCCGCGGGCCGATCAGCCCACGCTGGACTCCTGCCTCAGCCAGGAGCTCGGCGTACCGGACCGCATCCTCGAAGCGATCACCGAATACCTCACGCGCCTGTTCGGGCGCAGGGGGGAGCTCCGCTGCCTCCGTCACGGGGGACCGTCCTTCCGTACCGCATCGGCGCTTCGAGCGCCGACCACCAGAACCATCAGGCTGACAAAGATCGGCCCCGCCTGCGCAACAGACGGGGCCGGAGAGATGTACGTACCGAATCAGTTGGGCAGTACGACGACGAACCGCTGCGGCTCCTCGCCCTCGGACTCGCTGCGCAAGCCCGCTGCCTTGACCGCGTCGTGCACGACCTTGCGCTCGAACGGGGTCATCGCCTTCAGCTTCACCGGCTCACCGGTGCTCTTCGCCTCGGCCGCAGACTTGGCCCCGAGCTCGGAGAGCTCGGCACGCTTCTGCGCGCGGTAGCCGGCGATGTCCAGCATCAGCCGGCTGCGGTCCCCGGTCTCCCGGTGCACGGCCAGGCGGGTCAGTTCCTGAAGGGCCTCGAGCACCTCGCCGTCACGGCCGACCAGCTTCTGGAGATCCCGGCCGCCGGCGTCGCTGATGATCGAGACCGAGGCGCGGTCGGCCTCGACGTCCATGTCGATGTCGCCGTCGAGATCAGCGATGTCCAGCAGACCCTCGAGGTAGTCCGCGGCGATCTCACCCTCCTGCTCCAGGCGGGACAGGGTGTCTGCACCCTCGGCAGCGGCGGAGGTGGTGCCTTCCGTCACGGGATGGACTCCTTCTTACTTCTTGGACGGGGACTTGGGGCGCTGCGGACCCTTGCGCTGACCGGACTGGGCCCTGCTGCGGCTGTTGCCGGTACCGGGCTTCGCGGCGGGGTTCTTCGCGGCGGCAGCGGGCTTGGCGTCCTGCGGCTCGTCCTCGGACTTGCTCAGCGACGTCGTGGGCTGCTCGGTCTCGTCGCCGGCCGGCTTCGCCGTACCGGTCTGACGCTGCGCCTTGGTCTGGCGCTTGGGCTGCTGCCGCTTGGCCACGGGCGCGGGCGACACGCCGTCCTCGGTCTGGAGGGCGACCTGGCTCTCGGCCACGGTCACGTTGCCGTCGGCCTGCGCGGCGAGACCGGCCTTGCTCAGACCGTTGATGAACTTCCGCTCGAACTCGTTGCGGTCGCGGCCCTTGGACACGATGGCCTTGACGATGGCCTTCTCACGGCGGTTGCGGGTCTTGCCGTGGTTCGTGACGTGCTTGTGCAGGCGCTCCAGGTACGCGGCCTGGGCCTTCGAACCCGGGGTCGGGTTGTTGTGGATGACGTACATCTGCTGGCCCATGGTCCACACGTTGGTGGTCAGCCAGTAGACGAGGACACCGACCGGGAAGTTGATGCCGAAGACGGCGAACATGACCGGGAAGACGTACATCAGCATCTTCTGCTGCTGCATGAACGGCGTCTTGACCGTCGTGTCGACGTTCTTGGTCATCAGCTGGCGCTGCGTGTAGAACTGCGAGGCCGACATCAGAACGATCATGATCGCGGTGACGACCCGGACGTTGGTGATGTCGGCGCCGAGCTGGGAGACCGCAGCCGCGCTGTCGGTGAACTTCGCAGCGAGCGGAGCACCGAAGATGTGGGCCTTACGGGCGCTGGCGAGCAGCTGCTCGTCGATCACACCGATCGTCGTGCCGGTCGCGATGCCGTTGAGCACGTGGTACAGCGCGAAGAAGAACGGAGACTGCGCCAGGATGGGAAGGCACGAGGAGAGCGGGTTGGTACCCGTCTCCTTGTACAGCTTCATCATCTCTTCGGACTGGCGCTGCTTGTCGTTCTTGTAGCGCTCCTGGATCTTCTTCATCTCGGGCTGCAGCGTCTGCATGGCCCGGGTCGCCTTGATCTGCTTCACGAAGAGCGGGATCAGGCAGATGCGGATCAGGATCACCAGGGACACGATGGACAGGCCCCAGGCCCAGCCCGTGTCGGGGCCGAAGACCTTCCCGTACACCGAGTGGAACTGGACGATGACCCAGGAAACGGGTGTCGTGATGAAGCTGAAGAGGCTGGCAATCGTGTCCACTAATCATGCTCCTTGGACATGGGACGGGGTCTCTGCGGCCGGGCTCGAGGGGTGGTCGGACATCCCCTGTCCCTCGGTGGCCGGTTCGGCGGCGGAGGTCCCGCCCTTGCGTGCGCGCCATGCGTTGCGCAGCAGTTCGTGCCACCGCGGACGCTTGCGCGGCGGAACATGGTCCACGCCACCGAGCGACCACGGGTTGCACCGCAGAATGCGCCAGGCGGTGAGTGCCGTTCCCTTGATCGCGCCGTGCCGGTCGATGGCCGTATAGCCGTAGTGGGAGCACGACGGGTAGTACTTGCAGACCGGCCCCAGCAAAGGGCTGATCGTCCACTGGTACAGCTTGATCAGAGCCAGCAGCGGGTACTTCATCGCGCGCCCCCTCCCAGCAGCCGCTGAACTGCGGCGTCCAGGTCTCGGGCCAGCTGTGCATGGTCGGCGTCGCCCGCTCCGGGCAGCGCTCGTACGACTACCAGGCTACCGGGGGGAAACAGGGCGACTCGGTCACGCATCAGATGGCGCAGTCTGCGCTTCACTGTGTTGCGCACGACCGCGCCACCCACGGCCTTGCTCACGACGAAACCCGCACGCGTCCGGGGAGCGCTCTCCCCAGGCGCGTGCGGGTCCGTGACACCGCTACGAAGGTGGACGACGAGGAGCGGGCGTCCAGCCCGACGACCCCGTCGTACCGCGGCCGCGAAGTCCTCGCGCCGCCTCAGCCGATGCTCGGTAGGCAGCACGACGTCACGACCTGTTGAAATCAGGCGGACAGGCTGGCGCGACCCTTGCTGCGGCGGTTCGCCAGGATCGCGCGGCCGGCACGGGTGCGCATCCGCAGGCGGAAGCCGTGGGTCTTGGCGCGACGACGGTTGTTCGGCTGGAAGGTGCGCTTGCTCACTCGGGGGCTCCAGAAATCAATCAGTAGTTGCGGGGTGCCGTCCTGGCTGTCACCGTGCGCCCACGAGTAGCTCGCGTTACGCCCGAGTGCACCGCTTCCCGATCACCGAAACGCGATCTGTGCCCATCGGAGGCAGGCGGCAGCAGCCATCGACAACTCGACCTGGTTACGGTACGCGGGGCTACGCCATCCGGTCAAACCGGGGCTCACTGAGGGACACTATCCACAGGCTGGGGACAACAACTTGAACCACACCCGCTGCCCTGACTACCGTGGCTGAACTCCGATTCGTTCCCTTGACCCCTGCCCCACCCGATTTGAAATCCCGATCCGTCCCGCAAGCGCACCCGCGTGGGACCCCGTGAGAGAGCGTGCCCTGTGGCTGACGTACCTGCCGATCTTGCCGCAGTGTGGCCACGCGTACTCGAACAACTTCTCGGCGAGGGCCGCGGACAGGGCGTCGAGGTCAAGGACGAACACTGGATCCGGCGCTGCCAGCCGCTCGCGCTGGTGGCCGACACGGCCCTGCTCGCCGTACCGAACGAGTTCGCCAAGAACGTACTCGAAGGACGCCTCGCCCCCATCGTCAGCGAGAGCCTGAGCCGCGAGTGCGGCCGCCCCATCCGGATCGCGATCACCGTCGACGACTCCGCGGGCGAGCCCCCGGCCCCGCCTGCACCCCCCGCTCCGTCGCCCTCGCGCTACGAGGACGCCGAGTCCCCCTCCGGCCAGTACGAGGGGGGATACGGCCGCCACCGCGCCGAGCCGTCCGCACCCGCACAGGGCGACCAGCGTTCGCACCAGCGCGGCGAGCAGATGCCCACCGCCCGCCCGGCCTACCCGTCCGAGTACCAGCGCCCCGAGCCCGGCGCCTGGCCGCGCCCGGCGCAGGACGAGTACAGCTGGCACCAGCAGCGCCTCGGCTTCCCGGAACGCGACCCGTACGCCTCGCCGTCGCGTGACGCCTACGGCTCACCGCAGGACTCGTACGGCTCCACGGGGCCGGACGCCTACGGCTCGTCCTCCCAGGACTCCTACGGCTCCAAGGGCCCGGACTCCTACGGCCCGCCGTCGGACTACCGCCCGCAGCCCATGGACCGGCCGCCCTACGACCAGCAGCGCTCCGACTACGAGTCGTCACGCGCGGACTACGACCAGCGCGAGCCCGCCCGCCGCGACCTGCCCGAGCCGCCCGCCGGCTCCGGACAGCCGCACCGCGGCGGCCCGGCCGCCGGCGGGCCGCCCCCTGCCGGCTTGCCCGGCCCCCCGGCGGCGACGCC
>NZ_JBEOWS010000104.1:0-26073 GCF_040296125.1 Streptomyces sp. NPDC002265
GTCGGTGCGCTCGGCGAGCGCACCGACACGCACGGACGAGCGCTCTCCTGCTGGCCGGCGTCGAATGGTGATGGCCTTCCTGATTGCCTGCCGTCTCTCTTCATGCCGGCTCGGGCCGGGTGGGTTGTGGTGCATGCGCTCTTGCCAGCGGTGCGCTCCCGAGGTGAAATGCGGATAACGCATAGAACATGAGTTGCGAGCGGTAGACTCGACTTTGTGAGTATGAGTCTTGATGAGCGTGTACGGTCCGCTGTGGCCGCGCTCCTGCACGCGGCTGGTGAGTCGCAGGCCGAGCTCGCCGCCGCCCTGGGCGTGAGTCAGGCGCAGGTCAGCCGTCGTCAGTCCGGCACGGCCGCGTGGAGTCTGGCGGACTGCGACGCGGTGGCAGCGCACTACGGCATCGACGCGCTCGACCTGTTGGCAGGGCCCACCCGGGCCGCGGAGTCGCTGCCCGCGGAACGCCGCCGGATCCCCGGCCGCCATGCGACCGGGGCACGCCCCGCAGCCCTGCGGGACGGGGGAGAGCGATGACGGACTTCGGCGCGATCGACGCCCTGCTCGCCTCGGCCAGGCAGGAGGCCGTGCTGCCGTCTGCCGAGGAGCGGCGTGCCCTGCGTGAGGGGCTGAACCTCTCGCGCCCCCAGCTTGCGCAGGCTCTGGGCGTCAGCCCGTCCACGGTCGCCGGCTGGGAGTCCGGACGGGACCCGAGCAGCGAGGCACGGGAGAAGTACGCGTACTTCCTTCAGGGAGCGAAGGCCAAGCTGGCCGCCGAGAGGGCGGATGCGGTCGAGGACGTCGGGGACGAGGAGCCGCAGGACGGGCATGGCGCGGATGCCGAGCAGGCAGCCGGCCAGGACGACGACGTCGACGTGCTCGCCGTCCCCCAGCCGTGTGTGCTGTGCGGGCAGCCCGCCCGCCATCAGGTCGCGGGGTTCCCGCAGCACCTGGACCCCGCCGAGTGCGCGGCGCCCAGCCCTCCGCAGCCGGCCCCGCCCGGAGTTTCCACGCCCGCCGTCTCCGCGCCGAGGGATTCCACGCCGACGGCATCCGCGCCGACGGCTTCCGCGCAGGCCGCCCCCGGGTCGGACCGTCCGGTCGCGGCCCGCGGCGGTCAGGGCGTACGGATCGTCGCGGCCGGGCGCCGGGTACAGCCCGCGGACGCGGAACCGGACCTGATCCGCCGGGCCGTGACCGAGGCCCTGGCCCAGCACGCCGGTGATGTCGAGGCGGCGAGTGCCGCGCTGATCAAGCGGGCGATCCCCGACGCGATGGCCCTGCTGGACCACACCCGCAAGGGCGGCCGCTACGACATCGTCGCCCACCCCTGGCTGCCCGACATCCTGCGCAAGCAGAGCGCCCGGGGCGCCGACCAGATCTGGGAGGCACGCCCCAAGTGGACGCGCCCCGAACTGCCGCCCGGCGAACATGCGGTGACCGCCCTCGATGTCAACGGCGCCTATCTGTCCGCCCTCAAGACCCATCTGCCGATCGGGCAGTTGGAGCACAGCACCGGCAACGAGCACGACCGGCGCCGCGCCGGCCTCCACCTGATCACCCCGCCCGCCTGGGAACACGACGCCTGTCTGCCCAACCCGATCGGCAAAAGGGACGAACCCGGCCCACTGTGGGTGACCGAACCGACCCTGCGCCTGCTGCTGCGCCTTGCGGGCCCCAAGTACGGCCTGTGCGATCCGCCGCAGATCCACGAGTCCTGGACCTCCGGGGCCACGGAGGGGCTGCTGGAGAAATTCCGCGTCGTCCTCAAGGACGCCCGGGACCGCGCGATCGCCGACGACGACGAGGTGACGCTGGAATACGTCAAGGCGATGTACTCGAAGTTCGTCTCCACCCTGGGCGAGTCGAACTACAACCGGGAGCTGTACCGCACCGACTGGATGCACCTCATCCGCTCCCAGGCGTTCGCCAACCTGTGGTGGAAGGCCCACCGCGCCTACGACGAGGGCCTGATGGTCGTCCGCGCCATGGGTACCGACGAACTGCACGTCACCGGCGACTGGCGCGCGGTCTTCGCCGAAGGCCGCGGCGTCACCGAAGTAAAGCTCAAGGACACCTACACCGTCGGCACCGACCACGACCAGGCCACGGAAACCCCTTGAGACGCCTCGCTCAGCGCCGAAAGCCGCCCAGCGGGCTCACCGCCGGGATGGACGATCCGTTTTCACGAGCCAGTAGAGTGATCCACCAACGGAGGACCGGAAGAGACCATGCCTGAGCGGAACATCGAGTTCGGCAAGTACGGCGCGAGCGGCATCAAAGGCCACGAGGCCGTCGCCCGCCGGCTGGACGCGCTCGCCGGCTACATCGTCACCCCCGTCACCGCCCGCCGCGGTCTGCTGGCCCGGCTGCACTACCTCACCCGCACCGACCACGCCCGCGACGCCGCCCGCGCCGCCGGTCTGACCGTCACCGACCGCACCCTGCGCGCCTGGCTGGAAGGCGCCCGCTCGCCCTCCAGGCGGAACCTTGAGCGCATCGAGCAGGCCTACCGCACCGTGCGGCGCGAGAACGTCGCCCGCTACCTGACCGCCCGCCTCAACCGTGAAGGCCGGGGCACCCGCGTGGAGATCCACCCGTTCAACCAGTCGCAGGTCGACCGGCCCCGCCAGCGTGTGGTGGAGTTCCGCACGCTGAACGTCCGCCGGTGGGACCGGATCGTGGCAGCGTGGGCGGCCGGTGACGACCGGGCATTGGACGATGCGTGGATCGACCAGGTCATCGACCTCGGCTCGCAGTGGGGCCAGTACGAATATGTCACCAACATCGGCTTCGCCGCGTGACCTGCCGTACGGCTTTCACCCGGTGTACTCCGAGGCCCCACGGCCCGGCGGACACCGTGGAGACAAGCCCGTTCCGCCTCCTGGAACCCCCGATGAGCGAACAGCCGGCCTCAGCCGCCGACCGGTTTGCCGCTGCCCTGGAGGACATCACCGCCAACGGGCCGCCCGCGGTGGAGGATTGCATCGCCTGGGAAAACCTGCGCGGTGCCCATCTTGCCCGCCTCACCGGCAAACGGCCGGGCGTCGCCTGATACCGCGACCGCACGGCTCCTGCCGATCACCAGCAAGACCGCGCAGGGGGCGTTGTGCCAGCTGGCGAACAGGAGAACGGCGATGACGAGGTAGCCGGGGACGAAGACGTCGGTGACGGCCTTGGCCGCTCTCACCGTTCGGCCGGCCTCAGCGTGTGCAGGTACCGGGCTGTGCTGTTGAACCACTCAAAGTCTCAGTCCCGAGGAGTGAGCCCGCCGGACGGCGAGGGACCCGGGCGGCGTTGTCGCGTGCATCGCGGCGACGGGGCGTGGCGGTCGGGCAAGGCTTCCCGGGCGGCGGTGTGACACGGTCGGTACGGGTGAGGTAGTGCAGACGGGCGAGCAGGCCGCGCCTGACAATGATCGGAAGCACGAGACGCTCTTCGGGTGCGGCACCGATTGGCATAAGCACAGTTGAAGCCCTGTTCCATGGCGCCGGGGCCAACAGGGCTTCAACGTGCTTCAGTGGCTCGGGTCATGATGGTTCAGTAGTCGGGCCAGTGGATAAATCATCCATTCCCCCTGTGTTGGTCGTCGGGTTAGGCGTGACTGAACTATCGGCAGTAATTAGGGGGTAAGTCCAGTGCTGCGACCCGAACGGGAAAGGCGGAGGGCCTTAGGTGCAGGGATTATTATTTCTCCCCTGCTGCCAGGGCCACATGTTTGACCTCGGACTTGCGCGAGGGTCCGCCGACGGCGGTGGACCACTCGCTTTCCGGAGCTGACGATGGGCAGGTCGGCGGCCCGCCCACACACACCCGCCCCGTTCCACCGGGCGGCCCGCCCGGGACGTGCCGGCGTTGGAGTTCCCGGAGGGGAAGGACCTGCTGCAACTGGTGTGGTGCGCGCTCATGCATGAGCAGGATCCCGGGCCGGTGACGCCGCACTGTACTGGCGCAACGAGGCGGAGGTCGCGGCAGGAGGGCTGCTGTCCGAGATGCCCAGCATGAGCGAGGGGGGGGGAGTGCTATTACGGCGTAATAGCCCAGCGGCTTCCGTTCGAGGTGTGCTGAGGTCGGACGATCTTCATCCCGGCTCAGCCCGGACCGGCCTGGGCGGCGCTGGTGAACTCCTGCCGCTCGGCGCTGCAGTCGTCCAGCGCCCTGCGGTGAGCGGTCTTCAGGGGCCATCCCGCGGAAGGCGAGTCGTCCTGGCGAAGCGTGCGGTCGAGCGCCGTGTATGTCGTGGCGGGACGGGCGGCGGCCGATGACCAGGCCGGACCGGGCGAAGTATGCCCCCGCACGCAGCGCACGGGGGGACGCGGCGTCCAGGGAGACTGCTGCTCAACGTACCTGGCCAACTGGCGTCTTATCGCATATATCGGGGAATTGGACTGCGGGTCGAGGCAGGGCGTCCCGGTCTGGGCGCAGAGCGGGACGCCGCGGAGACGAGGATGCCGGATCAGCCGGCCGCCGCCGTGCGCAGTGGGTGCGGTTCCTGGCTGGGTCCGTCGGGCAGCGGGACGTGTTCGGCTCACAGGATCCGTAGGCGCATGGGTTTCCACGCGTGAGCCCACCGACCAGCTCATCCGCATCGTCGGTGGCCTTGACCGATATCGTCCCCGCTCTGAAGTGCCGGTGGCGGCTGCGTTGACAGTCCGAACGCGGCGCGGCCCCTACGGCCTGGAGCGCCTGCCCGCCCACGGTCGACGTGGCACTGAGGGCCTGCGTGACGCTCCCCGGCGTACGTAGCAGACGAACTCGGCATGCCGTGGAATGTGCTGACCCTCGACGGCACCGGCTTCGTGCTCGCTGCGGAACAGGACTCGCGCGGCACGGAGAAGTCCGACGCGGAGCACACCACGATGCAATTCGTCCAAATATCTCGAAACTGGCGCTGTATCAGTTAATGCCCGCCAAGGGCGTCGATTGGAATCGCGGATGTTACATCCCGGCAACGAGGCCTTCTTAGTGTGCCGTTCACCGTAGTTGACCAACGAATTCTACGGACCCCGATCGGTAAGACGCAGTGCCTTTCCATGATGCCTCAAAGGTGATTCAGATTCAGATAATCCCCGGCTCCGGAGATAATGTACGGAGCTTTGATTCACGAAGATCGGCCGTGGCCTCACTCGCTGTCGCGACCGCTGTCGTTGCCACTCTGGTGGTCGCCTCAGGAACTCAAGGCGCCCACCCCTCCCAACTGGCCGCCACCGCAACGTCCTTGGCCGACGCGAAGCATCGTGCGCCGACGACCGTGACGCTGATCACCGGCGACAAGGTGACGGTCACCCCAGGACCAGCCGGAGCGTCGCCGACGGTGGACGTGGAACGCGCGCCGGGCGCCACAGGCTCGATACGCGTCACCACTGAGGGCCGCGACACCTACGTGTACCCCGACGAGGCGATGCCGTACATCGCCGACGGTCGGCTCGACAAGCAACTGTTCGACGTCACCGAGCTGATCTCCCAGGGCTACGACGACGAGCATGCGCGTGCGCTGCCCCTGATCGTCACGCACAAGAAGAGCGCGGCCACGCTCCGGCCCGCCGTCGTGAACGGCTCGTCCACCCCGCATCCCAACGCCGCACTGCCCGGCTCCGAGACCGTACTGAGCCTTCCCGTGATCCACGGTGAGGCGGTTCGCACCCGGCGGTCGAAGTCCGCCTCCTTCTGGTCGGCCCTCACCGGCGGCCGGTCGGCGGCTCGGAACGACGACACGTCCCGTGCCGCGTCGGCGCTCCCCTTCACCGCCGGCGTGGACAAGGTGTGGCTCGACGGCAAGTCGAAGGGCACCCTCGCCGACAGCACGGCCCAGATCGGCGCTCCCGCTGCCTGGGCAAGCGGGGGTACGGGCGCCGGAGTCCGAGTCGCCATCCTTGACACCGGAGTGGACACCACCCATCCGGATCTCAAGGACCGCATCGTGCAGTCCAAGAGCTTCGTCCCCGGAGAGGACATCCTCGACCGGTTCGGGCACGGGACACACACCGCCTCCGCCATCGCGGGTACGGGCGCCGCCTCGGGCGGGAAGGAGAAGGGAGTCGCTCCCGGGGCCGACCTGCTGGTGGGGAAGGTCCTCAGCAACCAGAACTCCGGCCAGGACTCCTGGATCATCAGCGGCATGGAGTGGGCGGCCCGGACCGAGCACGCCAAGGTGATCAGCATGAGCCTCGGCAGTTCGGTCCGGAACAGCCAGGACAATCCGCTGAGCCAGGCCGTCAACCAGCTCACCGCCGAGACGGGCGCGCTCTTCGTCATCGCCGCGGGCAACGACGGGACACAGGGCCCCTACACCCTCGGCGCGCCGGGGACCGCGCAAGCCGCGCTCACCGTCGGGGCGGTGGACGGCTCCGACCACCTCGCCTCGTTCTCCAGCGTCGGTCCGCGGGCGGGCGACGACGGTCTCAAGCCGGACGTCACCGCTCCCGGTGTCGACGTACTGGCGGCGCGCTCGCAGTACATGAGCGACGGGGAAGGCTACTACCGCGTGGACAGCGGCACCTCCATGGCGACGCCCCACGTGGCGGGTGCGGCCGTCCTGCTGGCCCAGAGACACCCGGACTGGACCGCTCAGCAGCTGAAGGACGCTCTGATGAGCACCAGCAATCCGACCCCGGACTACACCCCCTACCAGGCGGGCGCCGGCCGGGTGAACGTGGCCAGTGCCTACTACGCGAAGGTGTTCGCGACCGGATCGGTCGACGCGGGGCTCGTCACGTGGTCGCCCAAGACGCAACGGCAGCCGATACGGCGGCAGATCACGTACACCAACACCACGGACACCCCGGTCGTCCTGCACCTGTCCGTCGACCCGGGCGGCTCGCCCGCGAAGGCATTCACCCTCAGCACCGACCACCTCACCGTACCCGCGAACGGAACCGCGCAGGCCGACTTGGTGGCGGACCCGGGGGAGCTCGCCGCGGGCCTGTACTCCGCACAGGTCACGGCCGGTTTCGACGGAGGCCGGATACACACGGCCGCGGGGTTCTCCGTCGAGTCGGAGAAATACGCGCTCACGATCCACCTCAAGGATCGCGCCGGCCGGCCCATGACGGGGTACGTCGACATCAGGAGTTCCGACGGGAGCGACGTGTTCGTGGACATCCCCTCGGACGGAACGGCCACCCGCCGGCTGGCTCCCGGCTCCTACATGCTCTACTCCTTCGCCGACGTGGAAGGTCTGCACGGCCCCCACTCCCTGGGCTACGCGGTGCTGACCGCGCCCGAAGTCGAACTGGCGGCAGACCGGACCGTGGAACTCGATGCCTCGAGGGCACGCCAGGTGAAGGTTGCGACACCCAAGCCGACCAGCGTCGTGAGCAGCCGGATCGACCTCTACCGCAACTGGACGTCGACCGAGCCCACACCCGACTGGGGGGCCCTGTTCGACGTCGAGTTCCCCTCCGCCCAATACGACAGCCTGTGGGCCGTGCCGACCAAGGGCAAGGTGAGGAAGGGCAGTTTCGTCTTCAGCACCAGGATTCGCGCGGAGCAGACGCCGCTGGCGATCACCTACGGCGGCCGGCGCCTTGACGACGTACTCGCGCAGCCCGGTTCCAAGGCGCTGCCGGACGGCACCACCCACCTGGGGACCGTCTTCGCCGGTACCGGCTCAGCCGCCGAGTACGCCCGCGTCTCCGCCCGCGGCAAGGCCGTGGTGGTGCGCAGCAGCGACACCGTGGCTCCCACGGATCAGACAGCGGCGGCGAAGGCGGCCGGCGCGGCCGTGCTCCTGGTGGTCAACGAGGGCCTCGGCCGGAAGAGTGACTGGTACGGCGACCCCGACACGGTGACCACCGGGTCGCTTCCGGTCGCTTCGCTGGCCCTGGACGAGGGCGAGACACTGATCAAGAAGCTCGCCGCGGCGAGCCACGACGGGATACGGCTGGCGGTCGAGGCCCACCCCTCGGCCAACTACCTGTACGACCTGGCCGACTATCACATCGGCGGAATACCCGATGATCCCTCGGCGAACACGGACCCTCGCAAGCTCGCCCGGATCGACCTCGCCTTCGCTCCGCCCGCGGGCACGCAGGCCATCGAGAAGCGGGTGGACTTCCCTCCGTACGAATGGCCGGGAACCGCGGCGCCCGCGCTGTCCGCCGAGCCGGTCACTCCCGGCTGGCGCACCGACTGGGTCTCCACCGGAAACGGCCTCAAATGGCAGCAGTACGGGGCCCTCGTGGGGATCAGCAACGCGTCCACCGACCCGGTGCCCTATCAGCCGGGAACGGTCCACAAGGACCGCTGGTTCGGACCCATCACGAGGCCACGCCTGCTCGACAGGAACATTCTCTACCGCGGTTCGGTGGGCTTCAGCGGCTATGTCGAGGCGTTCGGCGATGCCGGAGCCGCGCACAGCGGCGGTGTGGCCGGCGCGTCCCAGACGGTCTCGCTCTATCAGGGAGACGAACTGCTGTCCCGGTTCGAGGGCGGCCCGCAGATCGGCACCGGCGAGCTGGACCCGCGGCAACTGCCGTACCGGATGGTCGTGGAGACGAAGGGCAACACCGATGTCAGCCCGTACTCCGAGACGACCCGCACGGAGTGGAACTTCGCCTCTGGGGCCGCCACCGACATACAGGCCGTTCCGCTGGTCCAGCTGGACTACGGCACGGACTTGGACGCCGACGGCCGGGCCGGACGCAGGACGGACCTGTCCATCACACCCGGCGTACTGGGCAGTTCCTCCGCCAAGGACGCGGTCTCGTCACTGGGACTCGAGGTCTCCTATGACGATGGGCGAACCTGGACGCGTCAGAGCCTGAAGGGCGGCACGGGCTCCTGGCTGGCGAAGCTGAGTGCGCCGCACCGGTCCAGGTACGTGTCCATCCGCGTCACCGTCAAGCAGCGCAACGGCGGCGGCGTCACCCAGACGGTCATACGGGCCTTCGGTCTCAAGTGACCCTTGTGCCGGGGGGCTGGTGTCGCGCTCGCGAGCACGACACCAGCCCCCGTCCCTTCTCGCTTCGGATGCGGGCGCGTTGCCTGCGGTCGACGGCCAGGACGCGGTGGCCGGCGGTGGCGTTGCGCCGGCGCCGGTAGGCGTGCAGGGCCCGAGCCTCATGCGTGCACACTCGTTGGTGGCGGGAATCGTCCGCCGGTCACCGCGCCGGCGGGAGAGGACCTGTGCATATGTGTTGCCTTCGAGGCACCATGCAGACCTGTCCCTCCCGCCGAAGGCGGGCTGCGAACTGGCCGGCGGGAGTTGTGCTTCGAGCGCCGAGATGAGCTACCAGCGGGCCGCCCGGTCGGCACCCTGGAAACGCGGCTGCGCAAGCACCCGGGCATTGAGGTCGTATGCCGGGACGGCTCAGCGACCTACTCCGAGGCCATCCGCCGCGCTCTGCCTGACGCTGTGCAGGTCGGTGATCGCTTGCATCTGTGGAAGAACCAATGCGAAGCCGCCCTGAGCGAGGTGAAGGCACACAGCACCTGCTGGGCCACCGTACTGGACGCGCCGATCTACGACGGGCCCCGCGCCCGGACCACCCTCGAACACTGGCACCAGGTTCATCACCGGCTTGACCAGGGCGTGGGCCTGCTCGATGCGCCCGCGGCCTGCAGCTGGCCCTGAACACCGTCAAACGCTACGCCCGCGCCGACCGGACCGAGCGCATGCTCCGCGTCCCCAAATACCGTGCCAGCCTGGTCGATCCCTACCAAGAGCACCTGCGCAAACGCCGGACCGAGGACCCCGGCGTCCCCGTCAAGTACCTCTTCGAAGAGATCAAGGCCCTCGGCTTCACGGGCTGCCTGAACCTCCTGCACAAGTGCATCAACCAGGGCCGTGCGGACGCCGACCGCAGCGACATCTCCCCGCGCTGGCTCGCCCGGATGTTGCTGACCAGGCCCGACAACCTCAAGGCCGAGCAACACGAACTCCTGGCCAAACTCACTGCAGCCTGCCCCGAGATGACCCAACTGGCTATCAGCATCTGGGGCTTCGCCCCGCTCCTTGTGCCTCACGCCGACAATGCCGACGCGCTCACGAACTGGACGGCCGAGGTCCGAGTAGCCGACCTGCCCCATCTACATGCTTTCACCCGGGGTCTGGACCGGGACATCGACGCCGTGATCGCCGGGCTCACGCTTCCGTACAGCAACGGCCCCACCGAGGGCGTCATCACCAAGACCAAGCGGATCGCGCGCCAGATGTACGGACGCGCAGGCTTTCCCCTCCTCCGCCACCGCATCCTCCTCGGATAGCAGCACCCTCTGTCACCACCGAAAGTGAGACAGGGCCCAATCAACGGCTGATCTTGGTTGTTGGGGGGTCAGTTGCTGGTGGTGGGGGTGAGGCGTCCTTCGAAGGCGATCTGGAAGGCGTTCAGGGGTGCCTTCCAGCGCATCGTCCAGCGGCGGCGACCCTTGCCGGTCGGATCCAGCGACATGAGCGCCATGTAGACGCACTTCAACGTGGCGTTCTCCGACGAGAAGTGGCCGCGAGCCCTCACGGCCCTGCAGATGCGTGCGTTCACGCTCTCAATCGCGTTCGTGCTCCAGAGGCTCGGTTTCGTGTCGGCGCTCGGCGAGCCAGGCCCCGACGGACCGGTCCAGGGCGTCCGCACCGACCCTGGCGAGCAACCGCCGGATCGTGGACTCCGCAGGCCAAGAATAATGCGCGAGCAACGGGTCGACGGCGATGCCGAGTCGTTCGAGCACGGCGGGAGGTGCATCGGCCGCCCACTCGCCGACGGTCAGCAGTGACCTGGCCCCGGCCAGAACGGCGCACGCGGTCAGCGCCAGGAGCGTGCCGATGACGTGCCGCACGCCGCGGGGACCTCGGCCAGGGGTTCCAACAGACCGGGTATCTCACCGCCGGCGGCTTCGAGATGCGGGCTGAGCTGGTCAAATCCGGACGGGATCAGAGAGGATGCAGCGGCAGGCACGGGCTTCCCAACGTCACAGAGCGTAGAGAACTCCATGATCACGGACGCCCGTGCCTGCTTCGTACCGGACCCCACCCAATGTGACGAGCCGTCAAGAATCAGACGTCATCCGACTATGCCGAAGCCCTGGCTCACTCATACGAGCTCGTAACACGATCTTGTTGAAGTCCCCTGGTCCGGCGTGACCGATGTGACGATTCGGCCGTTCGGGACGGTGTGAGCACTCGGCCGTGGATCGTGGACGACGACTTGTGGGCGCTGATCGAGCCGCTGCTGCCGCCCTGGCCGGAGAAGGCACCGGGCCCGCGGCCGGTGGCGGACCGGCTGTGTCTGCAGGGCATTCTGTACGTGCTCTACAACGACATAGCCTGGCAACTCCTGCCCCTGGAGCTGGGGTTCGGTTCCGGACAGACCTGCTGGCGACGCCTCGATCGCTGGCAGCAGGCCGGTGTCTTCGACCAGTTGCACCGCATCCTGCTCGCCGAACTCAACGCGGCCGGCGAACTCGACTGGACACGCGCGTGCGTGGACGGCTCCCACATCCGCGCGAAAAAGGGGGCCCCGACACGGGGCCGTCGCCGGTCGACCGGCGGAAGACGGGCAGCAAACACCACCTGATCTGCGACGGACGCGGCACTCCGCTCAAAGTCATCACCACTGCGGCCAATGTCAACGACGTCACCCAGACCATTGCCCTCGTCGACGGTATTCCGCCCGTGGCCGGACGGCCGGGCCGTCCGCGGCGCCGCCCCGACTCACTTCTCGGTGACAAGGGCTATGACTCCAACCCCAACCGCCGAGAACTGTGCAAGCGGCGGATCCTGCCGGTCATCTCCCGCAAGGGCGCCCCGAACATCAAGGGCCTGGGCAAGCTCCGCTACGTCGTCGAGCAGACCTTCGCCCTGCTCCACCAGTTCAAGCGCCTTGCCGTCCGCTGGGAACGCCGAACCGAACTTCACGACGCCTTTGTCTCGTTGGCTTCCAGCCTCATCTGCTGGAGACGCCTCAAGAAAGCGCACGCGTGATCCTTTTACGCGCTCATGGACTTCTATGACCGGAAGGCTGCGACCTGGTCCGGCACCGAGAACTCTGACGCACAGTCCGGACACGTCGTGCAGCCAAACAGACGTGTCAGGTGCTCTGCGGCCGCTGACTGCCCGGCCCTGACGGCCACACCGTGCAGCCGAGACGCCAGCGGCGGCAGGTCCGCGGGGGCCGCCGACCGGACCCCGGTGAGTATGGGTCCCTCACGGCCGACAACCCGAAAGCGCGCGTTCGGGTCCCGACGGCGAGTGCCTGGAGGCTTGCAGGAGAGGTCGATCTCCAAGCGCAATGCGCAGGAGGGGCACACCACGGGGTAATCATCGCGACGCAGGCTGCGCCTCCATACGGGCACCCCCTCAAAGGCCAGAAGGTGCTCCATCCAGTACAGAAAGTCGTCTACATCGCCCTCGAAGGGCCTTGCCATCACGACCTTCTGGGTCAGCTGGTGCAGCTCGTTGATCGCAGCCGGGTAGCACGCCTGGACGTAACCGGGCTCGTGAAGCTGTTGCTCCTCGACGACGATACGGCCGGCCAACCCAAGACTCGGCCAGCGACCGCCCGGTTTGCGACCGGTAGCAATGTCCGTCAGAACGGGCAGGGCGGCAAAGCTGGCCGTATACACCGAACCCTGGTGGTACAGAGAAGCCCACAGCTCCTCCCACGCCTCGTCAGCCAGCTCGGGATCACCGATCTCGTCAAAGAGCCGTGGCAGGTCGGATGCGGGTCCATAGGCGTGCTTCAGGCCGGACCAGTCCAGTGTCATGACCCCAATCATCCCAGCAGCATCCGACCGGCACCCCGTACCTCAGAAACGCCACCAACAAGATCGTGTTACGAGCTCATACGTTCCTGGACGAATTTTAGCCTACGTTGATCATGCGATTGCAGTTCCACCACCAATCTCCGTCCCAGCTATTGGTGCACGCACTGAAGGACGCTATCTTCTTACTCGTGTTCCAAGAACGGGCCGTTTTGCCGTCCGTTTGGAACCAATCCCAACTGCCGTCCACGTACTGAACCTGAGCAGCGCCTCCAGCGGTGTAACCCCACGACGAACCGTAGACCCAGACCCAGCTGGCGGCCCCGTTGCCAGGCGTGGTGTCTACCTGAACTTCCGTCCCTTCGTTGAAGTCCGAGGCTTGCGCAGCAAAAGCGGGCTGCATGGCCACTGCACCAGCCAAGGCAACAGCAGCTGCAACAACAGAGAGACGCTTGGAGAGTCGTGCGTACCGCAAAATCTACCTCCAGCACCACAGTGGGTGCCAAATTCGCTACCCATATAGAGAAGGATGAACCAACCTATTAATTACCCCGTAACTCTGCAGACATCCCGCTAAGCTTGTCAATCCGAGAGTGATTTCACGAGAATATAGGGCACAATAAATGCCCTCGCCTCGGCCGGGGTCCTTCAAGGGCCATGAGGCTGTCTCCTGGCAGGTCGACCCGGTCATGGGGTACGTCGCCACGCCGATCAGGGCCCGGCGCGGCCTGCTCGCCCGCTTGCACTACCTCACCCGCTCCGACCGCGCCCGCGCCGCCGCACGGGAAGCCGGCTTGACCGCCACGCCCCGCACCATCCGCGCATGGCTCGCTGGCACCCGCTCACCGTCCCACGCGAACCTCGCCGCGATCGAGCAGGCCTACCGCGCGGTCCGGCGCGAGAACGTGGCCCGCTACCTGCTCGCCCGCCTCAGCCGTGACGGGCGCGGTACCTGGGTGGAGTTCCACCCGCTCAACCAGTCCAAGGTCACTCGGCCTCAGCTTGACAGTCGGGGATCTTGGTCCTGCCGAGGTCAAGTTCCCAGGGTGCGCCAGGACTTCGGCCAGGGCATCTCGCGCTGGTCGAGGTAGTACTGGCAAGGCCGTCGGTCGGCGAGGCATGGGTGCCTCTTCGGTGGGTGGAAGCCTGCTGAGGCGCGCAATGTTGACGGCGATGGCCGTCAGGATGTGCTGGATGTGAGCCTTTCCCTGTCCTCGGTAGCGGCAGCGTCGCATGCCGTGTCCGTGGGTGAACTCGTTGACCGTTCCCCTCCGGAGCGGACCGCGTAGCGGGCCTTCCACTCGGGGTCTGTTGCTCGGTGCGGACGCGGAGTTGAAGGTCGCGGAGCTCTCGCGGGGGAAAGCCCATAGTGCGGGCGCTGTCGACGGTGGTGGTGCACTGGGTGCGTGCCGGGCAGGGGCTGCACTGGCTCATGGTGAACCTGGCCACGATCAGCGGGGCAGCGGTGGGCGAGGAGGTCGGGTAGGGACCGTGCCAGCCCGCGCTGACCTGGCCCTGGGGACAGGTGACCTGCCGATGGTCGTAGTCGATGTGGAAGTCGTCCCGGGCGAACCCCTCGTTTTGACGTTGTTGGTGGGTGGGGTTGCTCCGGAGCGGCCCGGAGACGTTGCCGTCAATCGCCGCTGCCGTCCCCACCCTGGAGCGGCAACGCTGAAATAGCTCACTGGCACAATTACGGGGAGTGATCGGAACGCACCAGGGGCGCACGAAGGGCGTACCGGCCCTCGACACTCGGATTCACCCGCACTACGGCATGCTCTCCATCGTCAGGGGCGAATACGACCTCGTAACCCACGGTGCTTCCCGACAACGCACAATCTGTGCCTTATCAGGCACGCCGCCCCAGTGAAGGGCTTTGAGCTGCAGTCCGCTTGACGCGTGCGCACATCATTGAATTGGCAAGGCCAAACCCGAGAGGCATGTCCAGGAAGGCGGCTCAGCGACGATACGCGGCCACCAGGGGGAGTTCATGCCGCTGCTGGGACGGATACTCCGCCTTGCCTCGTCGGTTCCAGCACAGCCTGAGGGCGGACCTTGAGATGTCACATGCGCGTGGGACGGAGGAGCCCGGCGGGGGCCTGTTGTTTGATCTGACAGGGCAGCGGTGGCTTCCGGTCCGGCTGTCGACAGGAGAAGAACTACTGTCCCTGTGCGCTCCAGTCGCGCGCGCGCATCATGCCAGGCGTCTCTCGGGCGATTTGCCGACACAGGACTTCGCGCTGATACGGCTGCTCCTGGCCATCCACCAGTACGCCTTCGACGGGCCGCCGGGGACGCAAGCGTGGAATGAACTGCGGTACGAACGCGCCTCGTTCGCTGACGTCGAGGAGCACTTGACTGAGTACCACGGACGGTTCGGCTCGCTGGACCCGCAGAGGCCCTTATTCCAAAATGCCGGGCTACGCGCTACGCCGGGCGAGGTGTCCTCGCTCAACCGGATCACCGCAGACGTGCCTAACGTGACGCCTTCTGCACTCCGCGTCCACCTGGGGTGGCGCGGCTCTCATACGCCGAAGCCGCCTGGTGGGTTGTCCACGCCCAGGCCTACGACACTTCGGGGATCAAGGCCCGGCCCCCGACACCGATACCCCAGACCTCGTCCCCGTACAGGCCGCTTCCGCCTCGGACGCGGTGGGCGCGCAGTTGTGGCCGACAACCTCCCCGAGGGAACCGGTGACGCTTCCAGCCGGCACATGGAACCCGCCTCTGCCCGCCTGGCCGGCTACGCCGCCGAAATCGAGCGCGCCTACGGCGACGACAACTGTCAGACCTGGGTCCTACGCATCGGACTGCCACCGTCAGTCTCGCCAACCTGGGCTCCGAAGCGCCCGGCTTGGCGCGACTGGTCGAGTCCGGCGGAGCCGCAGTCGCAAACTCCTGGAGCAGCGTGGACGAGTGTCGTGACATTCCTGTTGGCCGGCCCCTTGCAGTCGTGGGGGCCACGCCCGATTCGCCCGCCGCGGCACCGGCGATGCCATGTCGCTCTCCGAACGCTCTACCTCGCCGACGCCGCACCAGTCGTCGCGGTCGAAGGGCCCGCCACACTGATCGACCCTCTCGACAGGGCCCCGCACACACCAACATGCGCCCCAACGTCGACTCGGCGCTGACCGACGAACGCCGGCGTGCCGCCGACTGGCACCAAGAACGCCACCGGAACCAGGGGGGACGTCCCATTGCGAGACCGGGTTGTCCCCAGTAGGGAGGAATCCTAGTGAACAATCGAGAAATCGCGCAGATCTGCTTTCGATTCCCGTCGGGCCTGAGTGGCGTTCTCTCCGGCGGGCAGAAGCTTCACGTTGGCGACCTTGTCGACTTCGTGAAACACGCTCACGACGCGCTTGAAATAATAAAGGACTCCGTGATCAAACCGCCTCGGGAGGTCACGCCGGAACAAGCTCTACAGACGCTGATGCGAATTCCATCACATCGCATAACCGAGGCCGCGGGGACGCTAGGGGGAGTGGAAAGGCTGATACTTGCCAAGGTATCTCACTCAATTCCGGACAGCGGCGGAACCGAGCGGTCGGTCGGCAACTGGAGACGGAGCAAATCCGATTTGTCAGCAGGCTCGCTCGAAAAAGCCCTGGGATCCGAGCCGGGGGATCGTCTGAATCAGAAGGCGTCCCCGCAGGCCGTGCTGGAGGAGGAAGCAGCCGCGGCGATCGAACAGGCTGTGAAGGATGTCGGCGTCGATGTGGAGGCTTTCACTGCCGACCCGAAAATGATCAACTGCGTGTCGCTGTTGCTAGCCCTTGTGAGAATTTGGTTCCCCGCGCCGGCGCTGGATGAGCGCGGTCGGCATCATGCGGCCGGTCATGCGATTCGGTCAGCAGTCGCTCTGGACGACCAGGTGGTGGGAGCCGCCAGCGCGGAGCGACGTCTTGTTCGTGGTCCGGGTTGGGGCAAGGTGACGTCCTGGGCCTCACTCGCCACGGCTTTGGAGAAGGCCGGTGTCGGAGCTACCGCACTGATCCTCGTCGCAAAGCGGTCGGAAGTCGGACACGCTTTCGCGGTGCGATATTCCGACCACGGCTTCTATCGAATAGATCTGCAGGCGCGGAAGGATCAAAGGGTCACTCCCGAGACATTCAATTTGGCGGATGTTTACGCTCGGGCTGTTGTCCTGGACCGGAACGGCCAGGCTATGCAAGAAACGTGGCAAGACTGGCTGCACACCCCGCATACGGACCGTGAGGCCTTGGTCGAACCTCCGCTTCGCCCAGGAGAATTCGGGGCCATTGGAATTGAAGTGGAAGATCTACATCCCCTGAGTGGCAATGAATCCGATGGGCTGGACGGCTACAACCTGGTTCTGGCGCGGCACAACAGCAGTCGGCTTGAACTGGTCGTTGACCATGCGCCGTTCTATCAGCTCAAAAACAACCGGATATACAATACGCGGGAAGAGGCGGAAGCGGCGATCGCTGCAGTAAAAGGAAAAGAAATCCCGGTGCAGAGGAAATTGCCCATCCCTGAGTTCAGGACCGCACCACTCAGGGTCCTGAAGGAGGAATCCGGACGTATTTCCCGGGAAGAGGGCATACGTGCATACCTGAAAGCCCGCAAAGCCCTGCGGCGGACGGACAAGGAAGACCGCGCGATCCCCCTGCGTGAACTCCTTCCCGCAGAAGAGTGGACCGTCTTTACGGACGATACGGTGCTGGTCTATCCGTCTCCGGCGGGAAGCCATCACGGCGCCTACACCCAGTTTACCGTCGGTGTACCCCTTGGCGGAGTGATCCATCTGCTGAGGGAGATGCGAGCTCAACTCGGCCAGCCTATACTCGAAATAGCGGTAGCCAGGAGCCAGCATTTCGCCGAAGAGGTCACGGCGCACTTCGCATCCCAACAGCTGAAGCGAACCGTGAATCTCACACAGCTTCCCTACCTGTCCGGAGTCCCCGGCGTCGACGAGCTGTACGGTTATACGTGGCTGATGTTCAGCCACGTCTCCGCCAATCCTCTTTGGAAGCGTTTCTTTTCGCCGCGAGCCGCGGCGATGGGCAGCGGCCCGGCGCCCACACTCCTAAAGAACATGCTCCCGGCAGCATTGCGAAATCCCTTCCACGTAGTGCGCAGTTCAACGAGCCCAGAGGTCCGCGGTTTCCTGCGCAAAAATGAAACGTTCATCGTAACGACGTTTGAGCGGATTCTGCACCAAATGATAGCCGAGTACCGGAGACAATACCCGGGACCGGATGACGCGCAGAATCTGTTGAATGAATCCCTGGCGAATTCTCGCAGCCTGACGAACAAAGACTATCTGATCTCCACGATCCGTGGGGAGACGCCGCAAGGAAAGAAAGTCGGTACGGCTGAAGCTGTCGGTATGACTGAATACGAAAAACTGGATGACAACCGTGGACGCACGCTACCGCTGGTCCTGCTCGAACTCAGACACCTTGCGAATTCCCTAAACATGGATGACGACACGATAAAAGGCAAGGTGGAGGAGCTCGCCCGCGCCATGGAGTACGCGTACCGTATGGGCACGCGCTTCCAAAGTGATTCACCCAGTATCCAGCCCGCCGTGGTACACGCCATCCTCGACCATCCTCTGGTACAGGTCTTGGCCGAACTGGTCCCGCTGCTGGGGTATGGGAGAACACCCAATAGCGGGATGCAGCCACTCAGCCATGTCGAGAGTCAGAGTCTCGCGAACGCTGTCACATTCCACGTTCTAGGCCGATCCGCTCTTCCTGACTGGATACCGCAGCGACTCGAGTCCGTCCGCACCACGTTGAGTCGAGCGCTTGTAGACCGACGTTTGTTGCCGCAAGACCAGGTTACCCTGGAATACTTGAAAAAGGCTAGCCGTCTCCTCCGAAAGCCCAGCCCAATTTCCGGACCAGCGGCTCCTGCTCCTACCGCCGCTCATCCCAGTCTTTCCACCGGCATCGACTTGCCGCGCCCTCACCGCTCCACCGCGCGCCGCGAGACAGCGCACAATTCCGATCCGAGATACACCTACATTGGCAGTGTCAATACGGACGATTCCTCAATCTCTGGACTTCTGGCCATTCTGCGGGATGCCCAGGGCCGAAACGCATCCGCTGAGCATCTCGGCACACTGTGGGCAGGCCTCGAAAGCTACCTGCACGTGATGTCCGAGAGTCAGCACCAAGAGTACAAACGCCTCAAGGAGCAGAAGGCGGAGAAACCCGTAGCGGCGCCACCAGAATCCGCCGACAGCCGCGAGTCCGAGACGAGCACGCACTCCCAAGGTGAATTCGGTGATCCGTCACGCGTTGCGCTGGCCCTGACCACCACTGCCCAAGCCGGTGGTACCGCGACAGAAGATCCCGTTACTCAGGGGCAGAACCACAGCGACACTCGGGCCCCCGAGTTCCGGCTCGACGAACAGAAAGAGCAGGGAATATACGCACCTCGGCAGCCCGCACCGGCGCCCCACAGCTCATCAGAAACCAAACCGCAGGCGTTTCTGAACGCCCCGCGCCCCGTCCATATCGCGAACCTCGTCGAGGATCCCACCAGTCGGCTAGCCGGCTCTGAGACCGAGGAGCCGCCAACCCGGGGGAACCTGGCCCTCACGACAGTCGAAGTGCCTACGACTGCCTCATCCTCGCTCACAGACCAGCATCCCGTTCTTGGGGCATTGAGTGAACCGGCGAACCGTACAGCTGCCATCCAAGCGCAGTCCTCGGCATTGCCTGCCGCTTCACGCGATCCAGGTCCGCTCCCCACCGCGCCGGACGCCGTACCGGGGGAGCAGTTCACCGAAGCCGACAAACAGGGATCGACGTGGGTGAATCGGGATACGCCCACGAGAGCGGCTTTGACGAAGGACGCCGCTGCGGCGATCACGCAGGCCACCAGGGACGCCGGCGTTGATAACGATACCTTCGCCGCTGACCCGAAAGTGATCAACTGCGTTTCGCTTCTGCTGGCTCTGGTCAAGATATGGTTCCCCGCGCCGCCGTTGCACGAGCGCGACCGAGATCGCCCGGCAGGTCACACGATTCGGTCAGCAGTCACTTTGCACGACCTTGAGGTCGGAATTACCGGTGCGGAGCAGAGTCTCGTTCGTGGACCGGGTTGGGGGAGGGTGACATCGTGGGACTCGCTTGCTACGGATTTGAAAAAGGCCGGCATCGGAGCTACCGCCCTGATCCTCGTCGCAAAACGCTCGGGAGTCGGTCACGCCTTCGCAGTGCGCTACACCGACGATGGTATATACCGGATCGACCTGCAGGCGCGCAAGGACCGAAGGGTCAGCATTGAGAAGTTCGATTTTGTGGATGTTTATGCACGGGCCATCGTCATACACCGAATCGGTACGGTTGCGAAAGAGACGCAACGGCAATGGCCGCCTGCCCCGCACACGTATCGCGAAGCCCTCCTCGAACCCCCGCTGACCCATAGAGAGTTCGGCGCCATCGGCATAGAGGTCGAATATCTTCACCCCCTCGGCGACCTCAACGGCAAGAAATTTGCCGACCTGCCGTATGACACACTTCTGGCGCGGAACAAGCACAACCAACTAGAACTGGTTGTCGATCACGATATGTTCTACCAACTCGGTGATGGCCGGCTATTCATGAGCAAGCGGGATGCGCTAGGTGCGGCGGCCGGCCGGGAGACACCAAAAGCGAAGTCTTTGCCAATCGTTGAGTTGGTGTCTGCGCCGATTAAAGCCCTTTTGACAGAACCGGGACGCATTTCCTCGTCACGGGGCATAGATGGGATCCTGCGAGCCCGCGAGTTGCTGAGCCGGACAGACCGAGAGGGACACGCGATCCCCCTGCGCGAACTGTTGCCCGCGGAGGACTGGACCGTCTTTGCGGACGGTAAGTTGTTGGTCAACCCCTCTCCGGCGGGGCCCGGACATCCCGCCTACACCCAGTTCACTGTCGGTGTTCCCATCGGCGGAGCGAGTCGTCTGTTGGCGCAGGTAGAAGCCCGGCTCAGCGGATCAATGTCTCTCGACAAGGCAGTGGCGGGGAGCCGGCATTTCGCTGACGATGTCACGAAACGCTTTGCGTCCCAGGTGCTGAAGCGGCACGTGGAGACTGGAGAGCTCCCTTACCTGTCCGAGGTCGCTGGTATCGACGAACTGTACGGATACGCGTGGCTGATGTTCAGCCACGTTTCCGCGACTCCGCTCCGGGAGCGATTTTTCCGGCAAAGGCTGATAAAAAATATGCTCCCTGCAGCGTTGCGTAATCCATTCCATGTGGTACGCGAGTCGCTGAGGCAAGAGGTCCGCGGCTTTCTGGAAAATCATGACAATGAGCGTTTCATCGTAAATAAATTCGAGGAGATTCTGCGCCAGAGGATAGCCGCTTACCGAACGGAATATCCTGGAGCGGACGATGCGCGAAATATATTGGATCAGGTCCTGCCGGATAGCGATTTGACGCATAGGGATTTTCTGATCGCCACGATTCGAGGGAGGACGCCGCGTGGCAGGAAGGTGTATCCGGATGAAACAGTCGGCATGCGGAACTTCGGGCGACTGGATACAAATGGGGGGCACGCGCGGCCGATGGTACTGCTTGAGATCAGAAACTATACGAATCGGCCAGAAATGGACGACAAAGCGCTACAGGCCAACTTCGACGATCTCGCCGACGCCGCGAGGCATGCGTACCAGGTAGCCGAACGTTTCCAGGATGGTCGGCCCGGGCTCACACCCGCCGTGGCATGCACCATCCTGGATCACCCCCTGGTGCAGACCTTGGTAAAGCTGGTACCGCTGATGGCGCGCCTGACAACACAGCGGCAGGAAACACCGCAGCTGATTTCCCGCCCCGAGCGTCAGGACCTTGCGGACGCCGTCATACGCCACGTGCTGGGTCAATCTCGCCTGCCTGATTGGATACCGCAGCGGCTCGAAACCGTCCGCTCCTCGGTGCGTACGGCACTGACCGGACAGTGGTCGCCGCGGGACCGGCAGTACATGAAGGACACCTTGTACTACGTGGAAAAGGCCCAGGGTCTTCTCCAGTACGCCTCCGTTTCGAGATCCCGCTACGTCGGCATCGCCAACACGGACGATTCCTCCGTCTCCGGGCTGCTCGCCCTGTTGCGGGACGCTCTGGACCGAGGTACACCCGGTGAACGTCTCGAGCGTCTCGGCAAGCTGAGCCAAAGCCTCGACACCTATGAGCCCGTCATGTCCGAGAGCCAGCGTCAGGAATACGCACGCCTCAAAGAACAGGTAGCGACAGAATCAGTCCCGATGCGAGGCGCTGGCGTCGAGTCGGAGGTTGTGGGAAAGGTGAAGGAGGATGCGGCGGCATCATCCAGGAACCACGCCGATACTGTCCGCACCGATGCGCACCTCAAGGAAGTTGAAAACGAAAGCCTTCATCGTGACGAACGTGACCAGGACGAGACTGATCGGGCACATACCCACGGGGACGCATCCGTGGCGATCATGCCCCCTGGCAACCCGCTCGGATTTGAATCCGCCGCGGTCGCGCAACCGGAGAAGAAGCCGGAGCGGACGCCGTTGAGCTGGAATCCAGAGCGCAACCAGCACGTTCTCGATCCCAGCGCCGTGCGTACCGACAAGTCGGGTTTCATGAAGCAGGTCGAAGAGGCCGAGGGCCTGATCAAGAGTAGATTCCCGGGGGAGCTGCGTGGCGAGGAAATTCGGATCGGAATCGCATCGGCAGATCAAGTTCATGCCGATGACGACACAATTAACGCGGGGAAGTTCCTCGAAATGGTCGTCAAGCGGCTCCGCCGCACCATCATCCTCGACCTCAACGGCCAGACCGTGAACATTTGTGCACCACTCGAGCCGTAGGTCACGGTCTCAGGGCAGGGTTCGTCTTTTGCTGGTTCACCCCACAATCCGGGAAAGCGGTGAGGGCCAAGCTTTTTCGTCCAAACCTGTGACACGGAAGGTTCACCGAGTGGTCGGCGTGGACGAGTACGCCCAGCGCAAGGGCCAGGGTCCGTTGCATGATCGCTTTCTGTCCGAATTCATCCGGTGACGCCGAGGGCGGTCAGAGGTCGGTGCCAGTTGCGGGCTGCGTGGCGTAGGGCGGCTGCGATGTTGGCGTGGCCGTCCTGGCGGTGGACACCGATGGCGAGGTTGCGCAGACCGGCCATGACGCGGGGGAGGCGGCCGACGTGGATCTTGGAGTCGTCCTCGCGGAAGGTGCGGTCACGGACGTGGTGCAGAAGATTCTCGATCTTCCAGTGTCCTCTGATCCAGGCAGCGAGCTGGGCGCCGGTCGCTGCGCCGGGCGGCAGGCTGGTGATCAGGTAGACGCGCTCGATGGTGAGCTTGCCGCTGGTGAAGTCCTTCCTCCAGTGCACGACTCGAGCGGCAGCGACACCGATACCGTACGGATATAGTCGCCGGTCATGGAGCTGCGCACGCTGCGCTATTTCGTGGCCGTCGCCGAGGAACGCCACTTCGGCCGGGCCGCCGCGCGGCTGCACATGAGCCAGCCGCCGCTGAGCCGAGCGATCAAGCGGCTGGAGAGGAGCCCGGCACCAGGACACCAAAGCCCGCGGTAACTTCACGGACCGGGGCGGTGGTGCGGGCGTCGTGAGGCAGAGCAAGGCGGGGCCGGAGGGACAGTGACTGCGACTGCGCCCCTCCGGTCCCTGTCGTCTTTACTCCCCTGTCCCTGTGCCGGTTATATGTTGGGGCTTGCCGAGCTGATGTCGCCGAGCGCGGATTTCCGGTCGATTTCCATCGCCAGGTCGCCGATCGAGATCACGCCGACCGGCGCGTCTCCTTCGACGACCGGGAGACGGCGAATGGCGTGCTGCCGCATCAATGCGACGGCGCGCTCGAGATCGTCGTCGGGGGTGACGGTGATCGGCTCCTCGGTGCACAGATCCGCCACGGTCATCTGCGGCGGATCCGAGCCTTCAGCGAGCCCGCGAACCACCAGGTCCCGGTCGCTCACCAGCCCCAGCAGGTGATCCTCCCGCGTGACCAGGACGACGCCGATGTCCTCGTCACGCATCAGCCGCGCCACGTCCGTCACCAGCGCACCGGTCTCCACGGACACCGGCGTAGCGGTCATGATGTCGCGCACGCACTGCACCATGGCGTGCCCCCTTTCCACAGGTGTCGCGATGCCAGCCACCGCTGTCGCCGCCGAGTACCCGTGCACCGCTCTGTGCACGCCACCAGCCTTCCCAGCGGCATGTCGCAGAGCCGCCGACACGGCCGAGCCGAGAGAAGCGGGAGGCAATGAAGCAGGGGCACGCCCTGGATGCCTCCGCCGGATCGCGCTGGCTGCGGACACCGCGCAAAGTCGGCAGCACCCTCAGCGACCGGGCTGCACGCCGTTACGACCAACGCTGGGCGGGTCCGCCCACCAGCGCCTGATCGACGAGCACACCATCAGCGACACCTCGCAGGAGTCCGGCGCGCACCACGACGCGCTGCTCGCAACTCCGCCGGGCGGCGGCGCCACAAAAGCGGTCTGCGGCCGTCCGCACAGCCGCAGCGGGTCCGGTGCGCGCTGCGACCGGGAAGTCCGGCCGGACACGCTGCGGCCGGCCGGACTCCCCGTCGGAGTGCGAGCAAGAGTCCCTGGCCTTTGGCCGAGCGGCCAGCTCGGCTCTGGGTGAAGCCGTCGGCCCGAGACACCCGTCACGCCTTCCCTGCACTATCCGCCCTTCGAAGCCTCGACCACACACGACACCCCGTACCACCCGCATCCCGGCGCTCGCGGACACACCCTGAGGCAGGGTTGTGGCGGCCGGCGGACGGCGCCCCCACGCGCAGCCCTGGCGCTGCCCGGCGCCGTAATCAGAACCCTGCCAAGACAATTCGACCTCGCCGGCGCTGAGCAGTTCCCTGAGCCGGAGCCGGAGCCGGAGCCGGAGCCGGAGCCGGAGCCGGAGCCGGAGCCGGTGCAGGGCAGCGGGCCGGGACCGGGGACCGCATGACCGGCCGCGGCACCCAGCTGTCACCGGGCGGGATGATATGACGCATTTAGCGCATAGGTGATGGCGGGCCGGATACCCGTGGGGAATGGCACCGCCGCTGAAACCGCACAGACGCCCCCACGAGCATGCCCCGGCCGCCGACGGGACGGACGAGCGTATGGGGCGGCAGGCCCCAGCCAAACCGTCGGACCTGCCCAGGCGCTCCTGGGTAGCAGTGCTGAAGGGCACCTTGAAGGAGTTCAAGAGGGATGAGCTGGCCGATCGGGCCGCGGCGCTGACGTACTACTCGATCCTGGCGCTGTTTCCCGCGTTGCTGGCACTGGTGTCGCTGCTGGGGGTCGTCGGGCAGTCCGCCACGCGGGCGGTCCTGGACAACATCCAAAAGCTCGCCCCGGGCGCGGCTCAGGACATTCTGCGGGGCGCGGTGCAGCAGATGCAGGGCCGGGGAGGGCTCGGCTCGCTCATGGCCGTCGTGGGTCTGGTGCTCGCGGTGTGGTCGGCGTCCGGCTACGTTGCCGCGTTCATCCGCAGCGCCAACGCGGTCTACGACGTCCCCGAGGGCCGGCCGGTGTGGAAGGTGCTGCCGGTGCGGGTCGGCGTCACCGTCGTACTGATGGTGATGGCGGTCATCAGCGCGTTGATCGTGGTGTTCACCGGGAGTATCGCCCGGCAGGCGGGCACGGCGCTCGGGGCCGGTGACACGGGGCTGACCGTGTGGTCGTACGCGAAGTGGCCGGTGCTGGTGCTCCTGGTCACCGTGATGATCGCGGTGTTGTACTGGGCCACCCCGAACGCGCGCGTCCGCGGTTTCCGCTGGATCACGCCGGGCAGCTTCCTGGCGCTGCTGATCTGGATGGCCGCTTCCGCCGGGTTCGCGCTGTATGTGGCGAACTTCGGCTCCTACAACAAGACCTACGGCACCCTGGCAGGCGTGATCATCTTCCTGGTGTGGCTGTGGATCACCAACCTGGCGATCCTGCTGGGCCTGGAGTTCGACGCGGAACTGGCACGTCAACGCGCCGTCGCCGGGGGCCATCCGGCCAACGAGGAGCCGTACGTCGAGCCGCGCGACACCCGGACGTGGGATGAGGAGGACCAGCGCCGCCTCGGGACCTGACCGGAGAATCGGCGCAGCTGTGGGCAGCTGGTGCGACAGGGACCGCCGACTGGCCAGGCGGTGATCGCGTGGGGCCGCCGTGGTTGCGGCGCGGCGGACTCGCATGGAAAGAGGCGGCCGAGCACACCAAGCTGTGGCGTGGTGGGCGGCGGCCGCAGTGCTGGCCGCGCTCGGCGTCCCGGCGGTCGGCGGGCCGCTGCCGCCGGGGTTGCCGCGATGGCGGCGGCCGAGGCGCTTTCCGACGGAATCGCCAAGCAGCTTAGTGCGTTGTGGCAAACCGGATCTTGTTCGGGCGGCAGCGGTGATGGTCTGGACGGAGGTTCGGGTGCGGTCGCGGGCATGAGAGAACGGGCCCC
>NZ_JBEOWS010000105.1:0-26070 GCF_040296125.1 Streptomyces sp. NPDC002265
TAGCCCTGCCCGGTGACGTACTCGCCCAGGAGGTCGAACGCCTCCTTCATCCGGTCCAGCGCCACGCGCACGTCCTTGGCGGCGCCGGACTCCGCACCCTCGCGCCCGCCCCAGGCCACATACGTCTTCGCACCCAGCTCCACGGCCAGGTCGATGTTGCGGATCGTCTTGCGCAGCGCGTAACGGCGCACGTCACGGTCGTTCGCCGTGAACGCGCCGTCCTTGAACACCGGGTGGGTGAACAGGTTCGTCGTGGCCATCGGCACGCTCAGACCGGTCGCGTCCAGCGCCTGACGGAACCGCTTGATGTGCGACTCGCGCTCACTGTCCGAGGACCCGAACGGGATCAGGTCGTCGTCGTGGAAGGTCACTCCGTAGGCACCCAGCTCGGCCAGACGCTGCACCGTCTCGACCGGGTCCAGGGCCGGCCGGGTCGCGTCACCGAACGGGTCCCGTCCCTGCCAGCCGACGGTCCACAGGCCGAAGGTGAACCTGTCCTCGGGGGTGGCGTTGAAGCGCTTCGACATGTGACGGCCCTTGCTGTCGCGCAGTCCGGCAACACTGCCGGACGGGTTTGTTTGATGTGATGACTAATACGCCAAGAGCGTGCTCTCGCGCTAGCCCCACGTGGCGCGTCTCTCTCCGTGGCTCGACGTGAAGACCACGCTCGTCCGTGTAATCGAGCCTGATCAGAGCCTTTGCATCGCCAGGACGGGCTCGTGGGCCGGATTTGTTTTGTGTACGATCAAATTCGTCGTGACGTTGCCCGTGCCCCGGTCCGACGGCCTCCGCTCCCCTGAGGAAGATCATGAAGTTCACCAATGGCTTCTGGCGTATTCGCGATGGCGTACAGATCGCCTACGCCACCGAAGTACGCGACGTGCGAACCGAAGCGAAGCGCTTCACCACCCATGCGGCCGTGCAACGGGTGACACGCAGGGGCGACACCCTCAACGCACCGCTCATCTCGGCCGAGTGCTTCTCCCCCGCCGAGGGCGTCATCGGCGTCCGGCTCACCCACCACTCCGGCAAACGCCGCAACGGCCCCGAGTTCACCGTCGCCGGCGTCGAGGGCGGCGCGGGCGAGGTGCGCACCGTCGCCGGCGTCACCGAGCTGACCAGCGGTCCCCTCACCCTGCGCCTGGACCGCGGCGCGCCCTTCACGCTCAGCTTCCGCGACGCCGACGGCCGCGAACTGACCCAGGCGGGCACCAAGGGCGCCGCCTTCGCCACCACCGACCAGGGCGGGCACCACATGGTGGGCAAGCTCGCCCTCGGCGTGGGCGAGCAGGTCTACGGCCTCGGCGAACGCTTCACCCCGTTCGTCAAGAACGGCCAGGTGGTCGACATGTGGCAGGCCGACGGCGGCACCAGCAGCGAGCAGGCCTACAAGAACATCCCGTTCTACCTCTCCTCGCGCGGCTACGGAGTGTTCGTCAACCACCCCGGCAAGGTCTCCTTCGAGGTCGGCTCGGAGTCCGTCGGCCAGGTCCAGTTCAGCGTCGAGGACCAGACCCTGGAGTACTACGTCGTCGCGGGTCCCACCCCGAAGGACGTGCTCGCCCGTTACACCGGCCTCACCGGCCGCCCCGCCCTGCCGCCGGCCTGGTCCTTCGGCCTGTGGCTGACGACCTCCTTCACCACCTCCTACGACGAGGCGACCGTGATGTCGTTCGTCGACGGCATGTCCGAGCGCGGCATCCCCCTGTCCGTGTTCCACTTCGACTGCTTCTGGATGCGCGAGTACCAGTGGTGCGACTTCGAATGGGACCCGGACGTCTTCCCCGACCCCGCGGGGATGCTGGCCCGGCTCAAGGCCAAGGGCCTGCGGATCAGCGCCTGGATCAACCCCTACATCGCCCAGAAGTCCCCGCTGTTCGACGAGGCCGCCGAGCTGGGCCACCTGGTGCGCCGCGCGAACGGCGACGTATGGCAGTGGGACCTGTGGCAGGCGGGCATGGGCCTGGTCGACTTCACCAGCCCCGAGGCCTGCGCCTGGTTCCAGTCGAAGCTCAAGCCGCTGCTGGACCAGGGCGTCGACTGCTTCAAGACCGACTTCGGCGAGCGCATCCCCACCGACGTCGTCTGGCACGACGGCTCGGACCCCGAGCGGATGCACAACTACTACACGGAGCTGTACAACAGGACCGTCTTCGAACTGCTGGAGAAGGAGCGCGGACAGGGCGAGGCCGTGCTGTTCGCCCGCTCCGCGACCGCGGGCGGCCAGCAGTACCCCGTGCACTGGGGCGGCGACTGCTGGTCCTCCTTCGAGGCGATGGCCGAGTCCCTGCGCGGCGGGCTGTCGCTCTCCCTGAGCGGCTTCGGCTTCTGGAGCCACGACATCGGCGGCTTCGAGGGCACCCCCGACGCCTCGGTGTTCAAGCGCTGGCTGGCCTTCGGCCTGCTCTCCTCCCACAGCCGGCTGCACGGCTCCTCCTCCTACCGGGTGCCGTGGGAGTTCGGCGAGGAGGCAGTCGACGTCGCCCGCCGCTTCACCCTGCTCAAGCACCGGCTGATGCCGTACCTGTACGGCGTCGGCGTCGAGGCCCACCGCACCGGCGTGCCCTCGATGCGCCCGATGCTGCTGGAGTTCCCCGGCGACCCGGCCTGCCGCCCGCTGGACCGCCAGTATCTGCTCGGCGCCGACCTGCTGGTCGCCCCGGTCTTCGCCGAGGACGGGGAGGTCGAGGTGTATCTGCCCGAGGGCACCTGGACGCACCTGCTCACCGGCGAGCGCGTCACCGGCCCGGTCTGGCGCACCGAGCGCCACGGCTACGACAGCCTGCCGCTGTACGTCCGCGAGGGCGCCGTCCTGCCGCTGTCCGCCGACGACCGGCGCCCCGACGGCGACTGGCTGGAGGACGTCACCCTGCTCGTCCACCCGACCGCCGAGCCCGGCTACGCCCGCACCGTGACCGTCCCGGACCTGGACGGCACCACCGCCGCCACCTTCCGGGTCCGGCGGGACGGCGACACGCTGAGCGTCACCGCGGAGGGCAGCGACCGGCCCTTCACGGTCCGCATCGCGGGCGGCGCGAGCGCCACCGGGACGGGCGAGGTGACGGTACCGCTGGCCTGACCCGGCACGGCGCCTCGTACCGGGGCCGGGGAGGAACGGGATCCGCGCACGCGCCCCGCCCTCCCCGGCCCCGGCGTCCGTAGCCCGGCACCCGGCACCCGGCACCCGGCACCCGGTGGGACGGACTGCGGCAGCGCTAGATCCGGTACGCGCCCGTCGGTACGCCGCGGGTGGCGCCGTACGGAGTCAGCGCGACGACACCGGTACCCCGCGACGGGCTGTCGGCGCCGATGTCCAGCGGACTGACCCCGATCGCACGGGCGATGTCCGGTGCCAGGTCATGGGCGGCCCAGCGCCATTCGTCCTCGTCCTCCTGTGTCTCCCGCGCGGCGTCCCATTCGGGGCTCAGGCCCAGTTCGACGCGGCGGGCCCGCTCCGACGGCAGCGGCTCACCGAGGGTCAGCAGCTCGTCGTCCCCCTCGCCGGTCTCGCAGTAGCGCCGAAGCACGGTTCCCCGCTCGGCGACGAGCCAGGCGGAGCCGTCGCCCTGTCCGCCGTAGTAGTAGGCCTGCGCCTGTCCGTAGCGGGCGCTGAGCCGGGTGCACAGGCGCAGGACGTCCGCGCTGCGCTCCTCGCCGCACGGATCGCACCAGGCGCCGAGGACGAAGGTCCAGCCGTCGAGCTCCGGGGTGACGAAGACCCGCTCGTTGCCGTCGTACTCCGCCGTGTCGCATCCGTGGCCGTCGGCGTCGACGATGTCGTTGCCGAGCGCGAAGGTCACGGGTCTGGGCTCGGTCAGGCCCAGGGTCCGCAGTATCCCGGCCTGGTCCCCGCTCGGCACGGCGATCCAGTGGTTCCAGCAGGCCCACAGCGGCTCGGGCCGGTCGTCCGGGAGCTTGACGCGGATCAGCCGTTCGATCGCGGCCCGGTCGGCGTCGGACAGCGCCGCCTCGCCGCCCAGTTCGGCCAGCACCGTCAGCGCCCGCGCCCGCTGCCGCCCCGGACCCTGCTCGCGGACGCGCCGGAGCAGCGGGATGATCTGCCCGCCCTGGAGCACCAGGGCGTGCGCCGCCTGCCGGCCCACCTCCTCGTCCGGATCGCCGAGCAGCGGCAGCAGCGCGGTGGCGGCGGACCGGGCGCCCTCGCCGCAGCGCTGGATCCCGCGGACGGCGGCACCGCGGACGAGCGGCAGGGGATGCGTGAGTGCCGCCGTGTACCAGGCCAGGGCGGGCTCGCCGAGGGCCGTGAACACGAAGCCGAGCCGTCTGCGGGCCTGCTCGGTGGGCGCGGAGACCAGTCCCTGGAGCAGGCCGTCGAAGCCGGGCCGCCCGAGACGTACCAGTACGGCGGACAGCTGCCGCCGGTCCACCGGGGACGCCTCGTCCGTCACCTCGCGGACCAGCCGCGCCACCCCGTCGGCGCCGAGCGCGACCAACGCGTCCGCCGCCGCGTCCCGCCGTTCGGGCACGGCGAGGTCCTCCACCAGGTCGGTGTCCACCGACAACCCCCTCCCGCCGGACCGGTCCGGACTCCCCGGCCTTCATCATGGCGCACGCCTCTGACAGCGGCCGGAGCGCTCGGACCGCCCGCGCAGGGACGGGTCACTTCGCGTCGTGGGGGTCGGGGTGACCGGGCCGGTGGTGCTCGGTCAGGACGGTGAGCAGACGGGTGAGTTCGCCCTGCTGGTCGGGGTCGAGCGGGGCGAGGAGTTCGCGCTGGGCGTCGGCGACGAGCGCGTCGAGGTGCTCCCGGCGGCGCCGGCCCTCGGCGGTCAGGGTGATGACGTTGCGGCGGCGGTCCGCCGGGTCGGGTGCGCGGCGGATGTACGCGGCGTCCCCGAGCTCGTTGAGGACGGCGACCATGTCGCTGCGGTAGATGCCGGTACGGCGACTGAGCTCCGCCTGGCTCGCGGCGCCGTCCTCGGCGAGCGCGGTCAGCACGGCGAAGTGCCACTTGCGGGCGTCCACGGCGGCCAGACGCTCGTTGACGAGCCGGTCCGCGACGGCCGCGACCCCGGCGATCAGGCGACTGGGGATGGCGCGCAGCCGGGCCGGGGTGGGTTCTGGGGTCGCGCTCACTGGGGGTCCTCCGGCTCTTGCGTTAGTGTCACTAACATTCTACATTCGTTAGTGTCACGAACGTTAGGCCTCCAAACGAATCCTCAGGAGTGACCATCATGATCGAGCCGTTCCGCATCGACGTCCCCCAGGCCGACCTCGACGACCTCACCGACCGCCTCGCCCGCACCCGCTGGCCCAACGAGGTCGCCGACGCCGGCTGGGACTACGGCTTCCCGCTGACGCGACTGAAGGAGCTCGCCGAGTACTGGCGCACCGGCTACGACTGGCGGGCGCACGAGGCCGAGCTCAACAGGCTCCCGCACTTCACCACCGAGATCGACGGACAGAACATCCACTTCGTCCACGTCCGGTCCGCCAAGCCGGACGCGCTCGCGCTGATCCTCACGCACGGCTGGCCCGGCTCGTTCCTGGAGTTCCTCGACGTGATCGAGCCGCTGGCGCGCGACTTCCACCTGGTGATCCCGTCCATCCCGGGCTACGGCTTCTCGGGTCCCACCCACGAGCGCGGCTGGGACGTCGGCCACGTCGCACGGGCCTGGGCGGAGCTGATGCACCGCCTCGGCTACGAGCGGTACGGCGCGCAGGGCGGCGACTTCGGCTCGGGCATCTCCACGGCGCTCGGCGCGGTGGCACCCGAGCACGTCGTCGGAGTCCACGTCAACTACCTGCCGACCCGCCCCGACCCGGACGCCGGCATCGAACTGTCCGTGGACGACGAGGCCAGGCTGAACAAGATCAAGCAGCTGATGGCGAACCGTCCGCCGTACCAGGCCCTCCAGGCCACCACCCCGCAGACCCTCGGCTATGCGCTGACCGACTCGCCCGTCGGCCAACTGGCCTGGATCGCCGAGCGCTTCGCCCACTGGACCGACCCGCGCACGCCGGTCAGCGACGACCGCGTGCTCACCGACGTCTCGCTGTACTGGCTGACCGCCACGGCCGCTTCGTCGGCCCGACTGCACCGTGACACGCCACGGGGCACCGCGCCGTGCCCGGTGCCGGTCGGCGTGGCGGTGTTCGCCCACGACATCACCCAGCCGGTACGGCCGCTGGCCGAGCGGCTGTACGACATCAGGCACTGGTCGGAGTTCGAGCGCGGCGGCCACTTCGCCGCGATGGAGGTGCCCGAGCTGCTCGCCGAGGACGTCCGGGAGTTCTTCCTGACCCTCCTCGAGCACGACCGGTCGGCCGTGACCCACTGACGGCCGACGCGGGAACCGCCCTGTACTCGGTCGCCCCTACACGGACGCCAGGACACGGTCGAGTGCGGCCCGGCCCGCGGGGCCCCAGTGCGGCTTGCCGCCGGGCAGACCCCGGTTCCCGGCCTGGCCCATGAGGACGAGGAAGAGGCTCTTCGCGGCCGCCAGGGCTCGTGCCCGCCGGATCATCGCCTCGTCCACGGGTGCGTAGGCGTCGAAGAACCGTGCTGCCGCGCCCGCGGGAAGAAGCACCCACGCGGCCGCGAGATCGACCGCCGGATCTCCCGCGCACATGTCGCCGAAGTCGAGCACGCCCGAGAGGGTGCCGTTCGACACGACGACGTTCGCCGGGTGCAGGTCGCCGTGCAGCCACACCGGTGGGCCCTGCCAGTCGGGGGCCGCGAGTGCCTCGTTCCAGATGTCCCGGACGTGGTCCTGAACGTCGGCCGCGTCACCCTGGGAGACCACCTCCTTGAGCATCCGCGCGAAGCCGTCCGTGAGCGTCGCCAGAGGGACTCCGCGATCCGCACTGCGCGGAGCGTCGGCGGGCGCGGCCGTGTGCAGCGCCCCGAGGAAGTCCGCCAGGGTGTCGGCCGCTCCGCCGTGGCTGATGGGGGCGCGGTCCGCGGGCTCGCCCGGAACCCAGGCCGCGATGGTCCACGGCCGTGGGAAGCGTGCGGACGGTTCGCCGGTCCGCAGGGGGGTGGGGACGGGCAGCGGAAGGCGCGGCGCCAGGGCGGGCAGCCACCGGTGTTCCTTGCGCAGGAGGGAGGGCGCGCGCTCCGTGCGGGGCATCCGTACGGCCAACTCGTCTCCGAGACGCCACAGTTGGTTGTCCCAGCCGCCGTCGACCGCGTACAGGTCCAACTGCGCCAGGTCCGGGTGCTGTTCGCTCACCAGGCAGCGCACCAGGTCGTGGTCGATCTCCAAGTTGTCCACGATCCCACTCAACCATCCCGGCGGAATGGGAGGTCGTGCCGGGACGTGTGCACCGCAGGAACGGCAGATGTGTTCCACGCCACATGGCGCAGGTGCATAGCCGAGCGGGGGCCGGTGTCTTTCTTCAAGGTGTGAGTACGTACGGCGGCGGATGTGGCCGCCGACCTGGAGGCAGGGGAGGTGACGCCGATGGAGCGGTCGCGGTCCGAGGAGTTCGACCGGTTCGTGACGGCCCGGTGGGCGGCGTTGCTTCACCTGGCCCGGCTGCTCACCGGCGGGGACCGGCACCGGGCGGAGGATCTGCTGCAAGAGGCTCTGGTCAAGTTGTGGTTCGCCTGGCCCAGGGTGGCCGGGCAGGCACCGGAAGCCTATGTGCGCAAGGTCCTGGCCCGTGCCGCGGCCCGGTCGGCACGGCGTCGCTGGTGGGGCGAGCACCCGGTGGACCGGCTGCCCGACCCGCCCGAGGCGGCGGACGAGGTCGCCGCCGTGGACGAACGGACCCGGCTGGAGGCCATGTTGGCGTTGCTGCCGGCGCGGCAACGGGCCGCGGTGGTGCTGCGCTACTACCAGGACCTGCCCGAGCGGCAGGTCGCGGAGGTCCTGAACTGCCCGGTGGGTACCGCCCGTTCGCTGACGGCACGCGGCGTCGCTCGGTTGCGGCGGCTGCTGGCCGAGGCGACCGTCGAGCCGGTGAAGTGAAGAAGGAGCCATGGATCACTTCGAGCAGGAGCTGACGCGGCTGATGCGGGACAGCCGGGAGGACACGCCCTACGAGGACCGGCACCGGCGTCGCCTGCACGGTGCCGTCCGTGCCCGGCGGCGGGCCCGGGCGGCCTGGCTGGCCACCGGATCCGCGCTGGCCCTGGCAGGCCTCGGCGTCGGGCTGGTGTTCCTGGCGAGCGCCTTCGCCCAGGGTGGGACCGGAGGTCGGCAGCCCCGCCCTGTTACGTCCGCGGAGTCGGTCCCGATGCCGACGGCGGCGCGTTCCGCCCCCGCTGCCCATGGGGTGCCTTCGCCCCACGCCCGTCACCAGCCGGAGAGTTCCCCACGTGATCCCTGAGAGCGTGCCCGCGCACGTCGACGAGCCGCACCGGGCGCCGGGCGGCCGGCCGGACTCCTGGGAGCGGCGGCTGCGCCGCTTCGGGCACGTCGAGCGGCCGTACGCGTCCGTGCGCGACCGCCTGGTGGTGCCGTTCCCCGAACCCAGCACACGTCCGTGGCGCATGCTCGGGCTGTCCCGGGCAGCGGCGGGCCGGGCGGCCCGCTGGTCGGGCTGGGGCGGGCCGCTGCTGGTGACGCTGCTCGCCGGACTGCTGCGCTTCTGGCGTCTGGGCGACCCGCGGGCGATCGTGTTCGACGAGACGTACTACGCCAAGGACGCCTGGTCGCTGCTGCGGCTCGGCTACGAGGGCAGCTGGCCGGACCGCACGGTCTCCGACCCGCGGATCCTGGCCCGTCCCCAGGAGATCCCGCTGTCCGACGCCGGGGCGTTCGTCGCGCACCCGCCGACGGGCAAGTGGGTGATCGCTCTCGGCGAGTGGCTGTTCGGCCTGAACCCGTTCGGCTGGCGCTTCATGACGGCGGCTCTCGGCACGCTGTCGGTGCTGATGCTGTGTCGCATCGGACGCCGTCTGTTCCGTTCGACGTCGCTGGGCTGCCTGGCCGGAGCGCTGATGGCGGTCGACGGTCTGCACTTCGTGATGAGCCGCGCCGCACTGCTCGACCTCGTCGTCATGTTCTTCGCGCTGGCGGCGTTCGGATGCCTGCTCGTCGACCGGGACCACACGCGGTCCCGGCTGGCGGCGCTCCTGCCGGTCGCCGAGGACGGCCGGGTGCGCCCGCACGGACCCACCGGTGACCGTGCCGGGACGGGAGTGCGTCCCTGGCGGCTGACGGCCGGCGTCTGTCTGGGGCTGGCGGCCTCGACCAAATGGAACGGCCTGTATTTTCTCGCCTGGTTCGCGGTCCTCACCCTGCTGTGGGACGTCGGCGCCCGCCGGGTGGCGGGGGCACGCCGCCCGTGGCGTGCGATGCTGCGCAAGGACCTCGGGCGATCGGTACTGTCCCTGGTCCCGGTCGCGGTCCTGACGTATCTGGCGACCTGGAGCGGCTGGTTCCTGTCCGACAACGGCTACGGCCGCCACTGGGCGGACGGCCGCGGCGGCACCTGGTCGTGGATCCCGGCCCCGCTGCGCAGCCTGTGGCACTACGAGTCCGCCGTCTACCGGTTCAACGTGGGACTGCACACTCCGCACAGATACGAGTCGAATCCCTGGAGTTGGCTGGTCCTCGGCCGCCCGGTGCTGTTCCACTACACCGCACCGAGCCCCGGGACGGCCGGCTGCGGGACCACGGCCGGCTGTGCCCAGACGATCCTCGCCCTGGGCACACCGCTGCTGTGGTGGTCGGCCTGCTGCGCGCTCGTGTACCTGCTGTACCGGTGGGCGCTGCGCCGCGACTGGCGCTGCGGCGCCGTCCTGGGCGCGGTGGGTGCCGGTTATCTGCCCTGGTTCCTGTACCAGGACCGTACGATCTTCTCCTTCTACGCCGTCGTCCTCGTGCCGTACCTGTGCCTGGCCGTGACGATGATGCTCGCCGCCCTGCCGGGACCGCCGGGAACGACCGGCAGACGCCGCACCCGGGGCATGGTGGCCGCGGGCGTCCTCGTCCTGCTCATCACCTGGAACTTCATCTGCTTCTGGCCCCTGTACACCGCCCAGACCGTCCCGATCGGCTTCTGGCGGTCGAGGATGTGGCTGGACAGCTGGGTCTAGCTGGGCAGACACACCGAGAGGGTGTGGCAGACTGCCGCGCCCTCTCGGTCGTTGCCGGCCGTTAGCGGTCGTCGTTGGTCGCCCTCGGACGGCCCCAGGACGGCCCAGCAGTCTGGTCCGGCAGATTTACAGCGGGCTCCGTCCGTCACCTGTGGCCTGCTGCTTTCCCCGACCCTGAGGCTCTTGGGGGACGCCTGGGAGAGACAGCGTCCGCTCGCCAGAGGCTGCAACTCCGCAGCAGTGCCACTTTGTGCGGGGGTGCCGCCCCTTCGGGCATTCTCTGCGGCGACTGTCAAGGTACGCATCTGACCAGGGGAAATGGCGTTGGTCGGCGTTGGCTGCTGGTGAACCTGTGCGAGGCCGTTGTGCCCTCGTTGTGCCCTCTCCAGGGCGGCCGGGTTCCGTCCGCGACTCGGAGAAGGTGAGCACCGCTTTAGGAGTTCGATCTGGAGGGCCGAAACTCCTTCGGTAGGCCCACCTGGCTTGGGGCACTGGCCGCCCACGTGCGTCCACCTTTGCCGCTGTCTGCCGCCGTTGATGTCGACGGTGGATATCAACTCCTGGGAAAGGGCACGTCCATGCGGGATCTCAGCGGGGCGAGATGCTCGGTGAGGCTCCGTCCAGGCAGTGGTCGTATGCGGCTTTCATGGAGGGGTACGACGCGCTCAGAGCTATCCGACTGCCCGGAGCGTCGTCTTCGCAGACATATCCCCCTGGGCCCAAAGCTGTCTCGACGTGCAGCATTACTTCGTAGGAGGAGATGTGCACGGTGCGATGCGCCCCTGCTGGGATGACTCCTAGGCTGTGCTCCTCCGCGCATTTGATGTCCCCGTCGCCGGCGCACCAGAAGACGCGCACTGGGTTCGATGTGCTGTTCACCAGAGCGATCGGATCGACGTTCTCGGGGTCGGTCGGATCAGGGTCGCAACCGGCAATAGCGAGTGCAGCCAAGCCCAGAAGGATCATGGTCGCAGAGCGGGCAACACGGCTGTTCAGCAGATCCACTTGCTCTCCGAGAGGGCGTCATATGAAGCCCGCACCGTATCGCAAGACCGTCGTCCCAGGACCTCAGCTTGGGAAGCTGAGGCAGTCTGAGGCCAGTTGGTGGGCTGAACTGGGCGAACGGCTGATGCGTGGCCCTGGGGGCTCGGCTGATTTCACCGAGGGTCCCCGCTGTTCCCCGCTCGATCTGGTGCGGTTGTGGTGCGGCTGTTCAAGGAGTGGGTGTCGCGGGCGTTCAGTGCTCGCGGAGGCCGCATTCGGCCGCGTACAGGGTTGATCCCGGGGTGATCTCGGTCGGTGTTTGCTTGAGCTGGATGAACGCGGCGCCGGACGAGTCGACCGTCAGGGCTTCGATACTTACCGTCGCAGCAGGTTGGACGAAGGGCGGCACGTGCAGCTCGGCCTGAGTCGGCGGCAGGAGCGGCGTGCCTTCGACTACGGCGATGGCCGTGAGCGCGCCGTCGGGTTGGAGTTCCGTCTCTTCGATGGTCAGCTGCCAGTGAAGCTCTGCTTCCGCGAGGAGTTGCCTGCCCAAACGCCCCTGGGGCGCGTCGGTCATCGTTGAGCGCCCTCCCACGGCCCCAGGACGGCCCGGGAGGGCGCTTGTGTCTACGCCCGCGTCTGGGTCCATCGACGGTCGGCCCGTGTGGTCGCCTGCGGGCGCTGCCGTATGCCGTCGTCCGGCCCCGTTCACGTCAGGCTTGGATGTCAGACGGCTCTGACATTCTGCGCCGGTGAGAATGACATGGGCCGCCTTCTGGGCGCTGATAGCCACCCTGAACGGCGAAGCCACGCAGACGAACTGCCGGCGCCTGGCCGAGGAGCTGAGCCGCCGTCCCGTCCCCGACATATCGGCTTCGCGGAACGGCATGCCGAGGCTCTCTACCGCCTGGACCAGGAGAAGTTCGGGATGCTTCCCGTCGCCGACATGACGTTCCCGAACGGCACTCCCTTCCCACAGTCTTCTGACGGGTTCCTGTACGCCCGTTGCGCTGTCGTTGCTGCAGGGCAAGCCGTATGGGAAAGCGTATTCCTCGACGTCGACAAGTTCTTCCCGTACACCTCCGCCGAGTGCGACGGGGAGTGGCTGCTGTACGTGCCGGATCAGGCATACGAACTCGCCACCGGGAAGGAGTGGGACCGTTCGACCCGATACTGCTACGAGAGCTACTCCAACAAAGATGGGTGGCCGGACCTGGGGAGCTGAGGTGAGCTACCGCTTCATGGGGACCTCGTAGGTCGGTCCGCCTGGCGCCGGCTCGTTGTCAGTGCCGCCTTGCTGGACGGAGTACAGGACCGTTCAACTGTGTTCATAGGCAGGTGAGTGCTACGACGACTGCTGCGGATGGTCCTGCCTGGACGGCGGTGGCCCTCGCTGGATGAGACGGAAACTGAAACGGTCTGGCACACGGCCAGACCGTCTTCACTTGCTACAGCCTTCTGATCCGTGGCTCTACAGAGATCGGTCATCAGCGGTCATACAGGCTGCCGAAAGGGTGCTGATGGGCACTGCCGGGCGTCGTCGGTTGCCGTGTGTACTTCACTGCTGTACCGCTACTGGCCTCGCCGGCCGACACCCTCTTTAGGAACGAGGTGGGGCGATCGCACGCGTGACCTGCGATTCCCCTGCCTTGAGCGGGGTCGACGGCACGCGCCTCTGCGTACCCCGACTCCCCGTGAGTCCCCGCCCGTTCTGGCACGGCTGTGGCACGGTCTCGCCACTCCGTTTCAGCGTCGACGGTTTGAGCGCCCGCGGCGGCGTCCCAGCAGCCTCGCCTGCTCGCTCTTCAGGTGAGAGAACCGGTCGCGGGTGTACTCCCTCAGCTCCCGGCCAGGGAACGGTATGAGGGACAGGTGTTCTTCGTAATTGCCCTCGGCCCACTGCGCGGCGGTGATCTCGTATCCAGCGACATGCGCGCAGAGCTGGAGCAGGGCCGAAGGCATCTCCTCCTCGATCAGAAGATCGGCCTTCGTGACCACCACGTCGCGCATTGCCTGAATGTTGGGGATGAAGACGGTAGTGGCCCATGTGCGCCACCGTGCGAGCTCCTGCTCGGTGGGAGGTATGTCGTGGTGGAAGGGATCACGCCCGTCGGGGCGAGCGTACATCTCAGAGAAGGTGTCGTAGGCGCGGCTGTTGGCTTCCATCAGCGCGAACAGAGGACCGTAGAAGTCGCTCAACTGGACGTTGACCCGCGTCAGTCGGGCCTGTCTCTGCGCCAGTCGCAGTCCGTTGAGATAGGTCGCCAGGTAGCCGATGAACGCCAGCCCGACTGTCAAGATCACTGTGGCCATGAGAGGTGATGTTAAGCCGCTCCGATTGGATCACCGCCGGAGGTCGCGCTTGTTGGTGTCAGCCGCTGATGTCAGCTCCCTGTGGCGGCTTGGCCTGCCAGGACGCTGTGTCGGCCACATCCCCGGGGGGTTAAGATCCGCTGCCGACCTGCGAGAAGTCCGAACGGGCGGCTTCCCGGAGGTGTGAAGTGGCCGAAACAGTCAGGGTGCCGCGCGGACAGACCTGGTTTGCCAGCGTCGCGCTCGCCGCGTTCGCACTGGTAACTCTCGCGGCCGGGCTGGCGGCATGGCACAAGTACCGACTGCTGGCAGAACCGACTACGCCGGGCCCGTACGTCGACAACCCGCTGGTCGAGGTCGACACGTACTTCCGAAACCTGACGGGCTGGCGAACGGGGCTGCTCCTCGTGGCCCTGCTTCAGTTCAGCATCTGGCTCGCCACCATGCGCGACGTCGCGGACGTGCTCTGGCGCCAGGGACAGCGCCGACGCAGAGCGTGGCTGATCTTTGGCTGGGTGATACCGATTGCACAGCTCATCGTGCCCAAGATGTTCGTCAACGATCTGTGGGCCGCCAGCCAGCCGGAAATGCAGCGTCGACGTGGACATCCCCTGCTCACAGCATGGTGGCTGTCGGTCCTGGTCGCAGGCACGGCGTTCACCGATGCTCCCAAGGACTTGAAGAAGGCCGTCACTGCGGACCAGGCTCGAGATGCGCTACAACAGATCATGTTCAGCGACGGTCTGGACGTCTGCGCCGCCGCACTGTCGATCGTTGTCCTCTGGCAGCTCATGCGCCGGTTGGAGCGCGCCGCTGCGATAGCGTCTGCTGAGGTCTGAGCAACGGGCCGAACGGCGTGTTGAAGGCCCCCTGGGCGTATGCATGCCCACGCGGTCGGTGGAGTCTCAATGGGCGTGGCAGGCGCCGACAACTGCGGTCAGTAGCCGAAGAAGTGATCCATGGGGCTGCTGACGTGGGACCGCCTAGACGATCAACGCTGTGACCAGCGATCGAGCAGTCAACGGTTGTCGGCGTTGGTCGTTGGTGTGCACCCTCGGACGGCCCAGAGACGGCCCCCAAGGGCGCTGATCTGTGGCGGCGATACAGGCGAGATCCGCATGGCCGGGGGCGGTGGAATTTTCGCCATAAGGCGCAACCGCTGTATGCCAAGATCGGGTACGTGAGCGAGCATTCATGGTCCGACAACGGCGCCGACCAGTTCTACCGTCAGCTAGCGGCGGACACCTTCATCACCCTCTACTGGCGTCGAGAGCTCCTCGACCAGACCATCGAGGGTCTTCGCGACCGGCACTTCGCGGTTGTGGAAGTGGATGCCTTTGGATGGACGACCGAGAAGGATCTGCACCGGGACATTGCCGCGGCCCTGGACTTCCCCGACTACTACGGCCGCAACCTCGACGCGCTCAACGACTGCCTTCGCGACGTGGTGGACGGTGAATACGGTGTACCTTCCGATGCCGCTGGCTTCGTCCTTGTTCTCACCCACTATGACCACTTCGCTCGGGCATGTCCCCGACAGGCTCAGATCGTCCTAGACATCCTGGCCGACCACGGCCGAAGCGCGGCGGTGTTCGGGCAACGTGTGCTTTGTTTGGTGCACAGCGACGATCCAGACATCACCTTTCAGCCCGTTGGAGCCGTGCCGGTCATGTGGAATCAAGCGGAATGGCTCGACGCGCGGCGCCGGCCCGGAGCGGACGGGTGCTGACCTCAAACGGTCTTGAAAACCGTCGTGGCAGCGATGTCACCGTGGGTTCAAATCCCACCACCTCCGCAGGTGAACGGTCCCTGACCAGGTACATCGGTCAGGGACCGTCGTGCTGTGCGATGGCCGTGGGTGACCGTCGTTCCCCGGTGTTCCCCGCTCGATCGGGCACGCCGGGGGCACGGTCAGTCTTCGGTGGGACTGGGTGCCGTGAGGTCGACCCATATCCACGGCTTGTGATCCCAGTCGCGTACCTCGCCTATGACTAGGTCGGTGGTCGTCCCCACTGGCGGTAGGTCCCGCACGAGGCGCTTCACTCCCGGCTCGCTTCCGCGGCGAATCGTGTCCAGTGACGCGCCCACCGGGTCGTACTCGTCGAGCTTTGCCGTGAGGCCCCATGGCCGGTGACTAGTGATCGTTGCTTGGACTGTTTCGCTTTGCCGAAGCTCGCTGAGAGGCCGTCTCGGTTCGTCTGCCATGGCGGCATCCTCCTCCTCAACCCACCACTCACCCCAGCTCCCATCCCGTCCGCCGTCGACCCACACACCGTGGAGCAGGCGCGGTTCAGGGCGTCCGGGTGGAGCGCGCCACTGTACGAACGACTGTGAGGATTGATCGCGGCACCGCTCGGTGGCCTGACCCGCCGAGCGATTGACGCTTCGGGCTGTCCTTTCCAGGAATCGTCGGCCAGCTGGGCGGTGCCGTTCTGCACGCGGCCGGTCGAGCGCCTGTGACCTCGTAGGGGCCCGGCCAAAGGTCCCATCACAGTCTTGTCCTGGCGCCCGACCGGCCCGTGCGATCCCTCGCGTACCGCACGGAAGGACGGCAGGCACCGGCATGACAGATCAGATCGCGGTGGTCGGCGGGGTGGACACCCACACCGACTTCCACCAGGCAGCGGTGATCGACAGCATCGGCCGACACCTGGCCACCGCAACGTTCCCCACCACCCCCGACGGCTACTGCCGCCTGCTGGAGTGGATGCGCTTGCACGGTGACGTGCTCGCCGTCGAGGTCGAGGGAACCGGCGCCTTCGGTTGCGAACTCGCCCGCTTCCTGCGGGCGAGCGAGGTGACCGTGGTCGACGTCGACCGCCCTGACCGCAAGGCCCGGCGGGCCAACGGCAAGTCCGACCCCGTCGATGCCTACGCCGCCGCGACCGCCGTCCTGTCCGGCCGCGCCCACGGCCGACCCAAGACCCGCGACGGCATCGCGGAAGCCATCCGGTCCCTGCGGGTGGTCCGCCGCTCGGCCGTCAAGTCCCGCACCCAGACGATCAACCAGATCCGCACGCTCATCGTCTCCGCCCCAGCCGAGGTCCGGGAATGCCTGCGCAGCCTGCCCACCTACCAGCTGATCGCGCAACTGGCCCGCTCCCGCCCCGGCGCAGACCTCGCCGACCCGACCTGCGCGGTCCGAACCGCCTTACGGCGTCTGGCCCGCCGCTACCAGCACCTCACCCAGGAGACAGCCGAGGCTGACGCCGAACTCGCCCCTCTGGTCACGCAAGCAGCTCCCGGGCTGACGGATCTGATCGGCGTGGGCGGCCGAGACAGCCGCCCAACTCCTGATCACCGCAGGCGACAATCCCGACCGGCTGAAGTCCGAAGCTGCATTCGCCCACCTGTGCGGGGCAGCCCCCGTCTCCGCCAGTTCCGGACGGACCAACCGCCACCGCCTCAACCGTGGCGGCGACCGCCAGGCCAACCATGCCCTCCACACGATCGCTCTCGTGCGCATGCGCTACGACTCCCGCACCCGGCTCTACGTCGCGAGACGCACCGCCGAAGGCATGTCCAAGAAGGACATCTTCCGCTGCCTCAAACGCTTCATCGCACGAGAGGTGTACAAGCATCTGACCAGCATGAACGATCCACAACTGCACCCCCCACAGGCCACTTGACGTCCTATAGGAGCTTCCTGGACGCCCTGGGCCGCGACTGCTCGGCTCTGCCTGGCGAGGGCCTGTTGTAGCTGTACGTACAGGGTCCTGACCGGCCCGGCGTGCTCGGCGTCGACATCCGTCCGGCCGAGGCTCCCGCCACCGCGCTGCTCGCCTCGGTGGCCGGACTCCTTGGGGAGCGGCAGTACCGGCGGCCCGCACCGGATGATCCGCACTGCGAACTCCTGGTGGACCTGACCGGCTGGTAGGGCCGGTCCGGCGGCGGATGCGTCAGTCGACGTCCGCCTGCCACAGGTCGGGGCCGAAGACCTCGTACTGGATGTCCTGGGGCGGGACGCCGCGTTCGAGGAGCCTGCTGCGCAGGGGCTGCATGAAGGCCAGCGGGCCGCACATGTAGTACACCGCGTCGTCGGGAAGTTCGACCTGGTCGATGTCCATCAGTCCCGGGAACACGCCGGTGACCGGCTCGTTGGTGTCCGCTCCGTTGTCGTACCACACGTACAGTTCCGCGTTGGGCAGCTCCAGGATGTCGCTGACCACCTGGCGGCGCAGCGCGAAGGACGCCTCGTCGGCGTCGGCGTGGAGCATGGTGATCGGCAGCCCGGACTCGGCCTGGACGAGGTGCGAGAGCATCCCTGCCATCGGGCTGATCCCGATGCCCGCCGTGGCGAACACCACCGGCCGTCCCGAGTCGTCGAGCACGACGTCGCCGTAGGGAAGCGACACCGTGAGGACGTCGCCCACCTCGACCGAGTCGTGCAGGAAATTGGACATCTCGCCGTCGGGTTCGCCGCCGCCGTGGACGCGCTTGACCGAGAACTGGCGGTGCTCACCGTCGTCGGCCCGGGTCAGGCTGTACTGGCGCGGCTGGCGCACCCCGTCGGGCATGGTCATCAGCACGGTGACGTACTGGCCCGGGAGCGAGGTCGTCACCAGCCGGTCGTCGACCCGCTTGAGCACGAAGGTGACGACGTCGGCCGTCTCCTTGATCTTCTTCTCGACCTCCCACTTCCGCCACACCGTCTCCGGCGTGACGCCCCGCGCGCTGTAGAGGCCGCGCTCCTGGTTGATCAGGGCGTTGGCCATCAGCCAGTAGACCTCGTCCCAGGCCGCGGCGACCTCCGGGGTGACCGCGTCGCCGAGGACGTCGACGATGGCCCACATCAGGTTGTCGTGAACGATCCGGTACTGGTCGGGACGGATCCCGAGGGACGCGTGCTTGTGCGCGATGCGGTTCAGCAGGTGGTCCGGCGACTGCTCCGGTGTCTTCACCAGCCCGGCGGCGAAGGCCGCGACCGAACCGGCGAGCGCCTGCTGCTGCGAGCCGTGGGCCTGGTTGCCCCGGTTGAACACGCCGTCCAGGAGTTCGGGGTGCTCGGCGAACATGTGCTGGTAGAAGCGTTGGGTGATGTCCCCGATGTGCTGGGCGACGACCGGAAGCGTCGCGGTGACGACGGGCCTGGCGGTGTTCGAGAGCATGTCGGGTCTCTCCGGCGGCAGTGAGGGACGGCGCGGATCGTACCGTCGGGGATCAGCGGGACGTCCCGTCGGGGATCAACAGCGGTCGACCCGCCGGTGAATGCACCGACAGTGCGCGACCGCGGCGGGTGCGGCGAAGACACGGCGCGGCGTGCCCGTCGTCCACCCTAGGAGCGGGCCGTCGGTGCCGCACCTCGGTGACGCCGGCCGGAGGGCCGGGTCAGTGTTTGAAGGAATCCTTGGTCTTCTCCTTCGCGCCCCGCATCGCGCCCCGGGTCTGGAGGGCGGCGCCCTTGGCCGCGACGGTGTCGTTGTGTACCGCGTGAGCCACCTTTCGGACGGCCTTTCCCACGACCTGCTCGGCCTTCGCCTTGGCCTTCTCGCCGGCACCCATCTCAGTACCTCCGTCGAGTTCCAGTCGCCGGTACCTCCGTCGAGTTCCAGTCGCCGCGTGCCCGTGCTGCGGCAGTCGAAACCCTCGTGGGTTCAGCCGGACGGGTCGGGTGGGAGCAGCGTGCCCAGCGGGCCGAGGTCGAGGTTGAGATCCGCCATGGTCAGTCCGTAGCGGGCGCAGAGTTCGGTCATGCGGTCGTGCAGGATCATCAAGGTCATTCCCAGCCGCTCTTCCTCCTCCTCGGTGAGGTCGCCCTGGTCGACGCGGTGCAGCGCCTGCCGCTCCATGAGCTGGCGCAGCAGTTCCACCAGGGTGAGGACGAGCCTGACCAGGTCGCGTTCCACGGTGTCGGGATCGGTCGTGATACGACGGGCGGGCCGTGGCGGGGAGCCGCCTCGCACGGGCGTGATGTCGTCGGGTACGGCGGGCAGCAGCCGGAACGCCCGGGTGGCGGCGTCGGCGATCTCGCCGAGGCGGTCGGCCGGACGGTCACCCGGGCGGCTCACGGCGCGTCCTCGGGCCCGGGCTCTGCGGCCCTCTGCCACGGCGACGGGGTCCGCGCGCTCACCGAGACGATCAAGGCTCGCAGGGAGATGCGCACGAGGTCGATGTCCGCGATCGACAGCACGACATCGCCGGTCAGGACGGCCCCGCCGCTGAGCAGCCGGTCGAGCAGATCGATGAGGGCCACCTGCCGCTGTGCGAGTGGCTCGCTCCCGGACGGTCCGTCGGCCGCGCTCATGGCGCCTGGTCCGGTGCCTCCGGTGCCCGGGGCTCCGTACCGGGCTGGGCGGCGAAGGAGTACGGGGCCCAGGGCCCGGTGACGTCGACGCGGATGCCGGGCAGGCCCTCGGCGGCCCGCAGGATCTCGGCGCGGAAGGTCTCCGCCTTCTCCCGTGCCACGAGATAGGCGTCGTTGACGACGTTCTCCCCGGCGCCGGAGGCGAGTTCTCCCTGCTGCACGCGGTGGCGGGCGTGTGCGGCGGCCACCGCGTCACCTATCTCCTCGACGCGCTCGGCGGCCTGGCCCGCGGCGCGGTGGGCCTCGTCGCGCGAGTGCCGCTGGGCCCGGCGGGCGCGCAGATAGGCCCGCCCGGCACCCACGTCGTCGTCCGCGGCGGGATCGGCGGGACCGGCCGTCTCCGCCCGCGGTTCGACATAGATCTTGACCCCCCACTCGATGTGCCCGGCCAGCCGGTCCAGCGCCCGCGTGAACATCTCCGCGTCGTCGCGCAGGGCCCCGCGCACCCGGTCCTCGTCGAGGTACACGGTGGCCAGGCGCAGCGGCAGCACCGTGGTGTGTGCGGACAGGATCTCGATCACGGTGTGGTGGGCGCGGGCCACCGTCTCCAGCCAGTCCAGGTCCTCCAGATGGCGACGCAGGGCGCTCTCCTGGAAGTCCTGCGCGGGCACCGTGCTCACGACGGCCGCCAGATCGCTCCCGGGACCCTGCGGCACGAGGTGGACCGGCTTCCCGGCCACACCGACGACACCGGCCAGGGCCGCGTCGAGCCCCTCGGCGTCGTGGCGCACCACGGCGTAGGCGTACGTGACGGCGTCAGTCATCCGGTGCCTCGCCGCTGCGCCGGCTCGTGGACGGCCGCGGGGCACGGCGCCGCCGTACGGGCTTCTCCTTCTCGCCGGACGGCCGTACGGCCTTCTGCTGCTCGCCGGACGGCCGTACGGCCTTCTCCTTCTCGCCGGACGTCAGCTCCCGCTCCTCCTTCAGCGCCTCGATCTCGGCGCGCAGGCGCCTGTTCTCCATGGACAGCGCGCTTTCGCCGTGGGCTCGGGAGGACAGCGACGGATCGTGCTCCCACCAGTCGATTCCCATCTCCTTGGCCTTGTCGACGGAGGCGACGATCAGGCGGAGCTTGATGGTGAGGAGTTCGATGTCCAGCAGGTTGATCCGGATGTCCCCGGCGATGACGATCCCCTTGTCGAGGACGCGTTCGAGAATGTCGGCCAGGTTCGCGGAGGAACCCTGACCCTGGGAGTACGGCGACGCGGCCCGGGAAGGGTACGAACTCAGCCGGTCGACAGGGCGATCGGTCACGCGGCCACCTCGATTCCCGGTCAGTTCGCGGTGTCGCCCCGCCGGTAGGCGGCGATCTCTTCGAGCCGGTCGAGCAGTTCGTCCTCGCGTGCGTCGAAGGTCGCCTGGTCGATCCGGCCCGCGAGCAGTTCCTTCTCCAGCGCGGCGAGTTCACGTTCCACCGGTTCGGGGTCGTAGTACTCCTGCTCGGCGGCCTCCACCACCCGGTCCACGACCCAGCCCACGCCCCGCACGGGCGCCAGCGGGAGCGTGAGGATCTGACCGATCAGGCCCATGATCAGCACCTCTCAGACGAAGCTGTACGGAGGCAGGGGGCCGCGCAGCCGGAGCTCGCACTCCTCGCCCAGTTGATTGGCGACGCTGATCTCGGTGGCCAGGAACATCTCCTCCTGGGACGAGTCGACGAGGAAGGAGGCGTTCACGAAGTCCTGGCTTCCGGAGGCTGTGACGCTCTCCTCCCTCGCATAGGGGCGCAGCGCCTCGATGATGCCCGCGCCGAGCGCCTGCTGCCGGGCCTGGACCTCCTGCGCGACCAGTTCGCCGAGCGCGATCGACATGTCGGGGGTGCCCGAACCGGCGCGGATCTGCTCGTTGAGTTCGCGGGCCTCCGGCGACTCCAGCAGGATCCGTCGCAGCAGCGCGTCCTCCTCCCAGGTGGCCCGCAGGTGGTACTCGGCACAGCCTTCCAGGCTCTCCAGCCGTTCCTGGTATTCCCCGGCCCGGTCCTCCAGGGCCCTCTTCACGGATTCGTCGTCCCCGGTCGTCAGCCCGAAGCGCAGCGGCAGCACCGCCCCGTCGGCCATGAGAGCTTCCTGCACCTGCTGGTGGGCGAGGACATCCCGACGCCTGGGGCGCAGATCCTCGGGCGCGTCACTGACGACCGCGCACAGCACGCCGGCCGTCACCGTGCGCAGCGAGCCGGGCGGTTCGCCGACGCCGTGGACGTCGTCCAGACGTACCGGATGGTCCTTCGAGACGATGGAGTAGACGTAGACGGTCATGGTCACTCCCTGTCCCGCCGGGAAGCCCGTCTGGCCGACCGCCGGGCCGCCCTGGGCTCCTCCTCGTACTCGACTTCCGCTTCCTCGCCTTCTCCGTCCGCCTCGTACCCCTCCTCGTCCTCACGACCGCTGGGCAGGGCATCCTTGACCGCCTCGACCACACCGCTGAGCGCGCCCTTGGACTTGCCTCTGGCCCCGCCCTCGGTGACCTCGCCGACGAGGTCGGTGAGCTGGGTGGGCTGCTTGGCGCCGGACTCGAGGTCCAGGCGGTTGCAGGCCTCGGCGAAGCGGAGGTATGTGTCCACGCTGGCGACGACGATGCGGGCGTCGATCTTCAGAATCTCGATGCCTACCAGAGACACCCGGACGAAGACATCGATGACGAGGCCGCGGTCGAGGATCAGATCCAGGACGTCGTACAACGTCCCTGAACTTCCTCTGGCAACGCCGCCTCCACCCTGCGGCACCATGGTCATGGCGTCTCCCTTCACCGCCCCTGGAATGTCAGCCGCGCCGGTCGATCTGCCCCCGCGTGTAGCGGCGGGTCCGCTCGTACGCCAACAGGTCGCCGTCCTCGTCCAGCGTCACGTGATAGGTCCCCATGACGCTGGTGGTTTCGGGGATGCGCTCCAGTTCGAGTACCTCGACGTCGGCCTCCCAACCGTCGTCGGTGCGCTTGACGGCCGACACCGACTCGGGAGCCCGTCCGAGGAGTTCCGCCAGCTGACCGGCCGCCGAGCGCATGGCCCATGCCGCCGAACGCTTACCCGACCGCCCGGCCGCCCGGCTGCCCGAGCGTGCCGCAGCACCTTCCGCGCGGGAGGGGCGCTTCCTGCTCCCGCTGCCGTCCTTCTCTGACGCGGCCATGTGCTTCGTCCCGTGACTGGAGCGGCATCATCCTGCCGTCGAAACGTACCATTTAAGCATATACGCCCGTAAAGGTTGGCCGCGATGAACCCCTGACCGCGGCGCACCAGCGGGGAGACAGCAGCTCTCCGGAGGGAACGACTGATGAACGATACGACCAAGATCGCTATTGCTGCCGCGCTCGCCGGCGGCTACGTCCTCGGTCGCGCGAAGAAGGGGCGGATGGCCTTCGGAGTGGCCACCTACCTCGCCGGGCGCCGATTCGGGCTGGAACCACAGCAGTTGCTCACCGAGGGACTGCGCAGGGTCCAGGAACTGCCGCAGTTCGCCGAACTCAACGAGCAGGTGCGCGGAGAGCTCAAGGACGCGGGACGCAAGGCGCTCATGGCCGCGGCCGACCGCAAGTTCGCGGACCTCGCGGACGCGCTGCACCAGCGCACCGCCCGCATCGGCTCGGAGGAAGAAGAGGAAGAGCCGAAGGAGAACGCGGAGTACGAGGCGGAAGAGGACGAAGAGCCCGAAGAGGAGGAGGAATACGAACCGGAGGACGAAGAAGAGCCGGAGGACGAGGAAGAGGAAGAAGAGGAAGAGGAAGAGGAGGAGGAACCCGAGGAGGAGCGGACCGAGCCCGCGGCAAGGCATCGGCGCCGCACCGCCCCCACGTCCAGGCAGGCGCCGGCGAAGAAGACCGCCAAGAAGACGGCGGCGAAGAAGTCTGCGCCACCGGCGAGGAAGACCGCCAAGAAGTCCCCGGCACCGGCCAAGAAGTCCGCCGGAAAGAGGGCCGCCCCGGCGAAGAAGACCGCCCGGAAGACGGCGGCGAAGGCGGCGCCACCGGCGAAGAAGACCGCCAAGAAGACGGCGGCACCGGCCCGGAAGGCCGCGACCAGGAAGACTGCCCAGAAGAAGACGACGGCCAAGAAGGCCTCGGCACGGCGGAGGTAGGTCATGGCCAGGACGGCACAGGACGCCGGGCAACACCAGACTTCCGGCTTCGACCAGCTGCGTGACGAACTCTTCGACTACATGGGCGCCCAGGTGGAGAACCTGGCGGAGAAGGCGGGGGACAAACTGGGGGACCTCACCGACCAGTTGACGGAGGTGTCCGAGAACGGCGGCATTCTTCCCAAGGTCGGTGCCCGCGTCCTCCAGGGCGATTCACCTGTCAAGGCCCTGATCGGCGAGAAGGCCAAGAGCGTCAAGGAAAGCCTGACCGAGAAGGCCAAGAACCTGTTCGGCGGCAAGGGAAAGGGACGCAAGTCCGGCACCACCAAGGTGATGAACATCGTCGAACACCTCGACGTCGGCGTCCCGGTGCGCTTCGCCTACGACCACTGGACCCAGTTCGAGAAGTTCAGCGACTTCACCAAGGGGGTGCGCAGCGCGTCCCGGCACGACGACACCACCAGCGACTGGAAGGTGAAGATCGGGCCCTCCACCCGTTCCTGGAAGGCCACGATCCAGGAGCAGGTCCCGGACGAGCGGATCGTCTGGACCTCCGAGGGCGCGAAAGGCACCACCCGGGGCTGTGTCAGCTTCCATGAAGTGACACCCACACTCACGCACATCGTTCTGGTCGTCGAGTACTACCCCTCCGGCCTGTTCGAGAAGACCGGCAACATCTGGCGCGCCCAGGGCCGTCGGCTGCGGCTGGACGCCAAGCACTTCCAGCGGTTCGTGAGTCTCACCAGCCAGGAGCCCGAAGGCTGGCGCGGGGAGATCCGCGACGGCGAGGTGGTGCGCACCCACGAGGAGGCGTTGGAGGAAGAGGAGGAAGAGGAAGCCGCGTACGAGTCGGAGGAAGGCGAAGAGACGCCTCCCGAGGGCGAGGAGGACGAATACGCCGACGACGAGTACGAGGAGGACACCGAACAACCGGAGGACGAGGAAGAGCCCGAGGAAGAGGAGGAGGAGCCGGAGGAGGAGCCGGAGGACGAGGAAGTGCCCGACGGGGAAGAGGAGTTGGAGGAGGACGAGGAGTGGGAGGACGAGGAGGAGCCCGACGGCCGGGCAGCCGGCAGACGCTGACCGCTCGACGGCCGCCGAGCCGCCGAGCCGCCGAGCCTCGCAGTGCCGCAGTGCCGCAGTGCCGGGCGTCAGAACGCCGACAGCGTGAGGGTGAAGCCGGTCGGGCTGGTGTCCTGGACGTAGGAGGCGAAGTCCGCGACGTCGTCGAAGGCGAATCCGTACGCCTTGCCGTCCACGGTCGCCGCGTGGATCGCCTTCGCGTAGTGGTTGGTCAGGCTGCCCTGGTAGAAGGCGGCCGGGTCGGTGGCGGGCTGGGCGATGTCGGCGAGCAGCGTGGAGCGGTTGAAGCCCGCGCCCAGGACCGCGGCGACGGGGCCGGTGGTGCCGTCGTTGGGCGCGGCGAGGTTGCCGTCGCAGAAGAGGACGTCCCGGGTCGACGGCTTGGCGAAGGACACGGAGGCCGGTCCGTCGAAGGTGAACCGGTCGGCGCGAACCCGGCCGGTGAACGTGCCGGCGTTGGTGGTGACCTTGAGGTCCTTGCCGGTGTACGTGCTCCACACCGTGTCGATGTACGGGGCGAAGTAGTCCTTCTTGAAGATGCCCGCGTCCAGGCCGTGGCCGGGGGCGATGATGCGGGTGTCGTCCACGACCAGCGGCGCGAACTCCTCGACCTTCTTGACGGCGGCGAAGGCGGCGGCGCGTCCGCCGTCGCGGAGGGTGCCCGTCGTCTGGTCCTTGTCACCGGTGAGGCGGATGGCCATCGGGATGCTGAACATGTCGACCATGGTGGTGTTGCAGAACATGCCGGCCGCGTTGTGCGTGAACTCGGCGCAGTCGTGCAGCACCCCGTAGTTGGGGTCCGAGGTGACCCATCCGGCCGGGTACTGGAGCGCCGCGTTGCCGTTGCCGTCGGTCACCACCTTGAACTTGAGCTTCTGGCCGAGTGCGACGTAGATGCGGCCGGACATGAACGGCAGGGACAGCTTGGTGTCGCCGCTGCCCGCGAGCGGGATGGCGTAGTCGGTGAAGCCGTCGGCACCGTTGTCGGAGAGGGCGATCGGGGCGACCGTGCCGTCCGGGGTGAGCCGGACCTGCTTTCCGTCCAGGTTGCCGACGACGTAGAGATGCACCGAGGCGTTGTCGAACGAGCCGCTCTTGTTGACGATGGTCATCGGGAGCGAGCCGGTCACCGCGGTGGCGCCTGCGCCGGACTGGTCGGCGAGCGCGTACGGGGCGATGGCGGCGATCGCCGGGATGCCCACGGCGGCACCGCCGAGGGCGAACATCATCTTGCGGCGGGTCAGGTTGCGCTGGTGACGGGGTGCCATGGGGGGAGCTCCTGACGGGGCGGCCCCGGCCGAGGCCGG
>NZ_JBEOWS010000106.1:0-25992 GCF_040296125.1 Streptomyces sp. NPDC002265
GGTGCTGCGGTGCCTGGAGCGGCGCCGTCCGTCGTCCGTGCCCCGGGTCAGAAGAACCTGCCGCACCGCAGCAGCACGTTCGCGTACGGCCGCGCCTCGCCTGTCCGTACCATCAGGCGGGCTCCCGCGGACAGGCGCTTGAGGTGCTCGTGGGGGACGAGCGCCAGGTCGGGGAAGTGCCCCTCCAGCAGGGCGGCCGCCGCGGGATTGGTGCCGCGGATCTCTTCCGCCGCCGTGACGCCCTCCACGACCAGCTCGGCGAGCGCGCCGTCCACCACCTCGGCGAACGACGGCACTCCGGCCCGGAAGGCGAGGTCGACCACCCGGGGCCTTCCGGGATCGGCATTCCTGCGTCGCAGATCAGGATCTGGTCGGTGTGGCCCAACTCGGCGACGGCCCCCGCGAGATGACGGTTGAGGATTCCTGCTCTCTTCACAGTGCCTCGACCTCCGCCAGCGGTGGGGCAAGAGTCCTGCGCTCCGCGACGGGTCACGGACAGTGCGCCGGCACGGGCCGCGTAGGTGGCGGCCGCCTGGAGCGACACTCCCGCGCCGAGGCTCCACGCCAGTGCCGCGGTGAACGCGTCGCAGGCGCCGGTCGTGTCCGTCGCGGCCACCTTCACCGCTTCGATGCGGACGGCCGCTTCCCTCGTCGCCACCAGAGCGCCCTCGCCGCTGAGCGTGACGACGACCGAGCGCGGGCCGCGGGCGAGCAGAGCCCGCGCCCTCCGGCGTTCGTCCCGCGGTGGTGCCGCCGAGGATGACCTCGGCCTCGTGCTCGTTCACGATCAGCGGGTCGGCCGCCGCGAGGGTCTCGTCGGGCAGGGGCCGCGGCGGCGAGGGGTTGAGCACGAAGCGGCTGCCCGGCGCGAGCCCGCGCACCACTTCGGCAACTGTCTCGACCGGGATCTCCAGCTGCGCGGACACCACCCGGGAGGCGCACAGCAGACCGGCCGCCGCCCGCACGTCCTGGGGCGTGAGGTGGGCGTTGGCGCCGGCGAGACGACGATGCTGTTGTACCCGGCTGCGGGGCGGCGTACGGGACATCGAGCTGCCGCTCCAGCGCGTCGAGGACTCCGCCGTGCTTGTCGATGAGCCGCTGCGCGGCGGCCATGCCGGCGCCGCGGGCACCCGTCGTGTCCTCGACGACGAGCCGCTCCAGGCGCACACTTCGTCCGGTCTCACCTGTCAGACACCATCAGGGCAGGAAGAGGTGCCCGAAAAGACAGCGGAAACCGCCTTTGACGGGACACAGTCCCCCCACATGCCCCGCATCCCGCACCTCGCGCAAGCGGCCTGGGGAAGTACAGAGAGAAAAGCGTGAGAGCCTGGCCCGGTCGCGGACGACACCGAAGTCGCCACTGGCTCTCGCCGCCCTGCGCGTCGAATGCCGATGCCTGTCCCTGTCTCCCCCTTCCTGGCGTCCTCGGCTCGGCCGCAGGCACCCGTGGCTGACGCCCCGTTCCATCTGATCACCGGTAGGCCGGCCCTGAATGCCTGAGACGCTCTCGCCTCCGCCCTCGAACCGCCGCCGGGCGTAGGGGAGTTGACGGCCTTCCCTCATTGAAAGGCAGCTCCATGGCGCTTGCACTGCTACAACGTTGGCGACCGAAGAGCGCCGGCGGTGCATCGGCGGGCTTCTCGATGCCCCTGCCGTCCGGAGCGGGCGGCATCCTGCGTGAGGTCGTCGACCCGATGGGATCGCCCATCGCCTCCGCGGACGTCGCCGTCACCGCCCTCGACACACATCGCGTAGCGGCCCGGGGCACCACCGACCCCTATGGCTTCTTCCTCGCCGCGCTGCCACCTGGCCGGTACAGCCTTCGCGTCTCGGTGGACGGACTGCAGCCTCATGGCGAGACGCTGGAGATCGAGGCAGGGGTGGTGGCCGACGAACGCGTCTGGCTGCACCCTGCCGAGAACCTTCAGCTGCCGACACCGGGCACCTGGCTCTTCGATCCGCCCCACACGGCCATCCGCTTCATCGCCAAGCATGTCGGCATGGGCCACGTCCACGGCCGGTTCGAGCGCTTCGAGGGCGCGATCCTGATCGCACCCGACATGACACAGTCCAGCGTGCAGGTCCGCATCGACGCATCAAGCATCAACACCGGCAACAACACGCGGGACAGCCATCTGCGGTCCGCGGACTTCCTGTACGTCGAGGAATTCCCGTTCATCGACTTCACCAGCACGCGTTTCTCCTACCGTGGCGGAAGCAAATGGGTCCTCCAGGGCTCGCTGACGATGCACGGCGTGAGCCGCTCGATGTCCCTGGAGACCACCTACCTCGGAACCGTCAACGGCGGCTACGGCCAGGAGCTGCGCTGCGCCGCCCTGGCAAAGGGCGAACTGCACCGCGAGGACTACACCCTGAACTGGCGGTCGATGCTGGCCCGCGGCATCGCGGTGGTCGGACCCACGGTGCAGCTCGAACTGGACGTCCAGGCCATGCACCGCACTCATGACACTCCCACGCCACCCGAGTAGCACGTCCCGCCAGGACTCGGGAACGGGAGGAGAGGCATCCCTCCGTACCGCGCACGGACCCGGCGCCCGTCACGGTTCGTCGACAGGGAAGAGGGTTCTCACGGCCGGTGGCCGGAACGGACATGGCTGCGGATGGCGGCGATCTCCATCATCCGGCCGAACAGGCGCGTCGCCGCCTTGTCGCCCTTCTTGGGGGGAAGCGCCGGCTTCCAGCGGGCGATGCCTGTGTCCGTCTCGAACATGAGGTTGCCGTGCGAGAGGACGCAGGCCTCGGGGCGGTCCGTGGTGCCCGAGGTGTAGATGACTGTGGCGGTCGACTCGGCGGTGACCGCCTCCCGATGCCGGTGCACCACCTCGTCGTCGAGATGGGCGCCGGCCTCGTACAGGTCCCGGACGCAGCCGGCGTCGAGCCGCCACAGTTGGCGCAGTCGTGGCAGCCGGGTGAGGTGGGTGGCGATGGTCATCGCGTGGTTCCCGTGTTCCACGATCGCCGTCGACACTTCGGCGTCGTACAGCATCCAGAAGCACTCCTCGGCCGAGGAGGTCGGGTGGATCGGCACGACCTGGGCGCCGATCGACCACAACGCGAAGTTGAGGAGTGTCCACTCGTAGCTGGTGCGGGACATGACGGCGACCCGGTCGCCGGGGTGAACACTCAGGGCCAGCAGTCCCTTGGCGAGGGCGAGTATCTCGTCGCGGAACTCCGCGGAGGTCACGTTCTGCCACTGTTCCTGCTCGTCCTTGCGGCCGAGCGCGATCTGCCCCGGGTCTTCCTCCGCAGACCGGAAGACGACGTCGGCCAGGCCGCCGACCGGCGGTGCCGACGCCGACGGAAGAGTGGTGAACTCGCGCAAACCCCACTCCCCGCCTTTGCGACGCTCTGCACAGCGCCGTGAACGCCACCTCACCGAATTCTGCCGCACTACCTGCGAGTTGTCCTCCGGGCAGAGCCGGTGGGACAGCGCGGCACCCGGGGGCACGCCGGATGCGGAGCCGCCGGGGTGAGCCGGAGCCACTGGACCGGACCGGCAGCCATGTCTGCGCGGCGCCCCCCGTATGCGGGGCTACCTCGTGCCCACGATACGCAGCGAGGCCAGGATCAGTGTGCGAGTGACGGTCAGGACATCGGCGAGAGACACCTGTTCCTTAGGTCCGTGCGCCCAGCGGACTTCACCGGGCCCGTACTGGAGCGTGGGGATGCCGTGTCCGGCGTACAGCCGCAGGTCGCTGCCGTAGGGCGCACCCTGTTCCCCGGGCGGCCTGCCGCCGGTGATGTCGGCGTGGGCGCGACCGACCTGGGCTGCCAGGGGGTGGCCGTCCGGCATGCGTCCGCTGGCGAACTGGCCGCCGGGCCAGGTCACCGTGGCCGGGTGGGTGCGCAGCCAGGGGTCGGCGGCGCAGGCCTGGGCGATGCAGTCCTCCAGTTCCTTGCGGGCGCGGGCCGGGTCCTCGTCGAGCCGGACTCCCAGTCGGCCCTCGGCCACGAGGAGGTCGGGGACGCTGCTGGCCCAGTCGCCGGCGCGGACTGTCCCCACGGACAGCGGGTAGGGAACGGGGTAGGCGGCCATCAGCGGGTGGGGGTCGGTGTTGCGGGCGGCTTCCAGGCGGGCCAGGGCGTGGTGGAGCGGCAGGTAGGCGTCGAGGGCGCTGACGCCTGCGTAGCGGGTACTTCCGTGGGTCGCCTGGCCCGGGACCTCGATGCGGAAGGTCAGGGCCCCGGCGTTCGCCGTCATCAGCGCGCCGCCGGTCGGTTCGGCGATGACGCACGCGTCCGCGGTGTGACCGCGGCGGAGCGTGCCGAACGCGCCGAGCCCGCCGTCCTCTTCACTGACCACGAAGTGCGCCGCGAGACGGCCGCGCAGACGCACTCCTCCGGCGCGGATGGCTGTCATGGCCGCGAGCACGGCCGCCAGACCGGCCTTCATGTCACAGGCACCACGGCCGTGGACTGTGTCACCGGTGACCCGGGGCACGAACGGGTCGCCCACCCACTGCGCGCGGTCGCCGGGAGGAACGACGTCGACATGGCCCTGCAGGGCGAGTACCGGACCGTCACCGCCGTCGCGGGTGGTGCCCACCAGCCCCCACGCCTCGTCCCGCGGCACCTCGGCGCCCGGGTAACCGGGGTCCGCACGCAGTTCCTCCAGGTCCATGGACCACAAGTCGGTTTCGAGATCGAGCCGTTGCAGGTGACGGGCCAGCACGTGTTGCAGCTCGGACTCGGCGGCGCTGCCCGTCACACTCGGCACGGCGAGCAGTTCCAGCAGCGTCCGGCCGACGGCGGCCTCGTCCACGGCGGCCAGCGCGGCGGCTTCGGCAGCGTTCAGGGACACGGTCATCAGTGCAGCTCCCGGCAGGTCGGCATCAGGCCGTTCCAGACCCTAGTGCCGTTCGAGTCCTAGATTGCCGCGAAGAGTGGTGCTCTCGTAGCGGCTGCGGAACAGGCCGCGGCGCTGGAGTTCGGGCACGACCAGCCGGACAAAGCCTTCCAGGTCATGCGGAGCGAGTGCCGACATCACGTTGAAGCCGTCTGCGGCGCCTTGGGTGAACCACTCCTCCATGACGTCGGCGACATCGGTAGCGGTGCCGACCGCTTCCAGATGGCCGTTGGCGATCGCCGTGGTCTGGTAGAGCTGTCGTATCGTCAAATTCCTTTCGTGGGCCATCTGCAGCCAGAGTCGGCGGCGGCTCGGCACTGCGGGGTCGTCGTCCAGGTCAGGAATCGGGCCGTCCAGGTCCAGCTCCGACAGGTCTCCGAGGAAGAGAGCGAGATGGGCCAGGCCCAGCTGCGGATCGATCTGTTCCTGCAGTCGGTGCAGCCGGTCACGGGCGGCGGCCCGTGTCTCGCCGAGTACGGGCAGGATGCCGGGCAGGACGAGCAGGCCGGCCGGGTCACGCCCGTGCGCGACGGCACGTTCTTTGACATCCGCGTAGTAGGTCTGGGCTTCGGACAGATCGTTCTGCACGGTGTAGACGATCTCGGCGGTTCGTCCTGCGAGTTCACGGCCGGCCGGGGAGGCTCCGGCCTGGACTACGACGGGACGGCCGGTCGGGGTGCGGGGCACATTGAGTGGTCCGTCGACGCGGAAGTGCGGTCCGTGGTGTTCGAGGCGGCGCACCTTCGCGGGGTCGAAGTACCGGCCGGTCCGTGTGTCGCGGACGAAGGCGTCGGCATCCCAGCTGTCCCACAGCCCGGTCACCACGTCGACCGCCTCTTCCGCGCGCGCGTACCGCACCGCTTTCGGCGGCATGGTTTCCATCCCGTGATTGCGCGCCTCCTCCTTCAGGGTGGAGGTCACGACGTTCCATGCCGCCCGGCCACCGCTGACGTGGTCGAGCGAGGCGAAGAACCGGGCAATGGTGTAGGGCTCCTGGAAGGTGGTGGACATGGTGGCCGCCAGTCCGATCGAGTGCGTCAGTGGCGAGAGCGCGGCCAGCACGGTCAGCGGTTCGAGATCGGTGACGGTGCTGGCGCGTCCGAGAGCGCCTCGGGGGACGTCGTACATCGCGGCGGCAAGCCGGTCGGGGATGAACAGCATGTCGAACAGCCCGCGTTCGGCGATCTCGGCCATCCTGCGATAGAGCCCGAAGTCCGCCAGCGGCGGCACGCCGGAGATCATCCAACCGCTGGCGTGGTAGCCGAGGCCTTTGACCGAGGCGGCAAGTCGGATCCGACGGGTGTTCATGCTCGTTCCCCTTCGTTGCAGTCCTGCCGGCTGGCGAGCAGCAGGGAAGGGCCGGAGCCTTGGGCCTGCGACGGATCCGTCGTCGCGACGGAAGGTTCCGCGCACAGGGCCAGCGCGTTGCTCGTACCGGCGTGCACGATGTCGGCGGTGCCGGCCAGCACCATGGAGCCGAGATAGGTGCCCAGGGCACACAGCACGCTCAGCTTGGGAATCCGGCCGGTCACACCCCGGTACTGGGCGTCCCATTCGGCGTCGCGGGCGTCCAGAGCCTCTTGCACGATCCAGGTGCGGCCGGCCGCGGACTGCTCCCAGGCTCGGGCCAAGGCGGCCGCGTCGCGCTGCGACCGTCCGTCGAGGAGATGGATGCCAGCGCCGCCGCTGCCGCGGTAGACATCATGACCTGCGTACTTGAGGACATACGCCTTCTCCCGCAGGCTCGTCGCGAACTCGCGGAGCGAGACCACCTGCTCGCCTCGCAGTTGTACTCCCTGCGCTTCCAGGACGGCCGTGTGGGGGAACAACGCCCGGTCCGCAGCGGAGAAGAAGTCACGTGTGAACCGCCAGAAGGGCAGAGCAGTCGTGATCTTGCTGAAGAACATGGCGTTCAGCGACGGGTCGTACAGATGGGGCTCTCGCGCGGCTCGTGCCAGATGGCCGGCCGGGTGCTGTTCGGTGAACAGGCTCGGGAAGGAGTGGGAGCGGATGTGGCGCACATCGTCGGGCCTCACTTCGGAATCGAGGCCGTAGTAGCGGACCCCCGCGGCTCGTGTGCGCTCCATGAAGTAGCGCACGCCGGTCTGGCCCGTGGCGGTGTCGGTCAGGTACAGCGTGGCCGGGTCTTCCGTGCCCACGGCCTGGCGGAGGGCCTGGGCGTACCGGGCCGCCACCGTCGCAGCCTCGGGGGCGGCACCGGGGTGGAAGGCGGCAGCGTGGTCGGCGAGCAGGAGGTACTCACCCCATCCGGAGCCCGGTGCCTGGATCTCATACAGGTGGCCGTCGAGGGATTCGTCGGTCCGGAAGCTCTGCGGCACAGCGGCAGCCGCCGCGCCCAGGGAGCGGTGGAAGTCCAGTCCCAGGTGCGGCGGAAGGTCGCCGTACAGCGCCCGTGCCACCACGGGCGGTACCTCGTCCTCCAGGACCGCTTGATAGACGCGCAGGCAGTTGCGGAAGAAGGCGTCCACCGCCCGGGGCCGGTCCTGGGACATGCGTACCCGGGCGGCCGACGGCTGGAAGGGGCGGGGTGCTGGCGTCAGCGGCATGGAGGCACCCCTGCCGAGCCACTGCCGAAGGTGCTCGCGCAGCCACCACTGTTCCCGCCGGGCAAGCCACGGTGCCTCCAGGTTGCCCAGCCCCGCGCCGAGCGTGCCTCTCATCGGCCGGTCCCCCAGATCTGCTCCAGGACGCGCAGCACGTTTCCGCCCAGGACGGCGGTGATCGAGGTGTCGTCCCATCCGTCGCGCACCAGGCAGCGCACCAGGGTGGGGAAGCATTCACCGGGGTTCTCCAGTCCCCGGACGTAGTCGATCGGTTCGAAGGGCGGGCCGGAGGCGTGGAAGGCGGCCAGTCCCAGCGTGCTCGCGAGTTCGGCGTGGAAGGCGACATGGTCGCCGAAGAAGGTGTCCGGACCGAACGCCAGGTGTTCGACGCCCACCAGGTCGACGCAGTACCGCAGGTGGTCCAGCACCGACTCGACGTCGTGCCGCGGGTGAGCCCGGCTGAGTGTGGTGTGTGGTGCCGCTTCCAGACCGATGAGTCCGCCGCGTGCGGCACATGCGGTGATCACCTCGTCGGGTTTCATCCGCGCGGTGTCCCACACGGCTCGCGCGCCAGCGTGGGTGATGAGCACCGGGCGCTCGCTCGCCTCGATGACGTCCCGGCTGGTGCGGTCCCCGGCGTGCGACACGTCGATCGCCATGCCGAGGCGGTTCATTCGCTGCACCGCCCGGCGTCCGAAGGCTGTCAGCCCATGGTCGACCTGTGCCTGCAAGCCGTACCCCAGGGCGTTCTGCGGCTGGTAGACCACGCCGAGCTGACGCACCCCGAGCCCGTACAGAACGTCGATGCGGTCGAGGTCCTCACCTATGCATTCCGCACCTTCAAGTCCCGTGACCAGGGCGAGACGGCCGGCGGCATGAGCGTGCCGGATGTCGGCGGTGGTGCGTGCAGGCCGGACGAAGTCCTGGTGGGCAACATCGCACAACCGCATACCGAGGTCGGTGACGGTCGCGTCCCATGACCATCCGGGTCCGCCCACGTTGTCGAACACAGCGCTCATACCGGACCGGGCGAGCCCCGCGTAGCCCAGCGCCACACGCCCCGACTGCTGATAGGCGTTCAGCTGCGAGAGGTCGTCCGGGAGCCGAATGGGGTGGTCGTGCAGAGAGATGACGAGGCTGTCGGCGAGAAGCGCGGCGGCCCGCTCCTGCTGTTCCGAGGTGAGGTCGACGTCATGTGCCGGCAAGCGGTCCACGTCCGGCGCCAGTGCGAAGGCCGGAGAACCGGCGTCGGGTTCCAGATAGGAGAACGCCGTATAGCCGTCGTAGGCGGCGGACGATCGTGAGGTCATGTGACTGTCTCCCGGCCGTGCGTCTCAGGAGCCGCAGCCGGATTCGGAGCGGCCTGCGATGAGCGGTAGGTCTCCGCAGTGACGCGGAACGGTTCCGTGCCCTGCACTGCAAGCACGTGACCACGGGCTCGCCGGGTTCAATTCCGAGGGCACCGGCCGGCCGTCCCCGCCGTGGCATTCGGGAGACGGGCCCGGGCGGGACCGTGCGCGTCCGGGCCGCCGAGGTATCCGCTGCACCATCCCGGACGAGGCCGACCATGTCCGCAACCGCAGGAAACCTGCCTCCCACGGCGGCCCGCCGAAGTTCGACAAGACCGACGCGAGCGCCATGCAGTGGAGTGCGGGATCAACCAGCGCTTTCGCAACCGGCCGCGCTGCCGGCCCGTACGAGAAAACGGCTCGCGAAGCTCATGGGCCGGCTGGCAGGGTGCGGCACATGGCACCGCGGTATCAGATTCGTGCCGACTACGACGCTCGCACGATCGTGGTCTACCAGGCGTACCCGCCTGCGATCGCCGACGCGGCACTGCGGGCGGGCCGCTTCGTCACACCGTTCTCATTCCACAGGATGACGTGGATCAAGCCGTCGTTCATGTGGCTGATGCACCGTAGCAACTGGGCTCGCAAACCCGGCCAGGAGCGTGTTCTCGCGGTGCGGATGACGCGGGAGGGCTGGGAGGAGGCCCTGTCCCGAGCCGTGCTGACGACCGCAGACCCGGCGGCCGTCGCCGAGGCTACCGTGCATGTCCAGTGGGACCCCGAGCGCTCGCCGCGCGGGGCGGCGCTCAACCACTACAGCATCCAGGTCGGCATCGGCCGCCATCTGATTCGCACGTTCGCCGACGACTGGATCACGAGCCTCACCGACCTCACCCCGCAGGTCCACAAGGCTGCGTCCCTGATACAGACGGGGCATGCCGGAAAAGCCCAGAGGCTGTTCCCCGCAGAGCGCGCCTACCCGCTGCCTCGGCCATTGGAAAACCGCCTTTTCTCAGGTGGGTGACTGCCGACTACTCACCGGCACCTGCGTCCGGCCTCGCCGGTCAGGTGCCTTGAGGGCGGCAGGATGCGATGCCCGAACGAACAATGGAAACCACCTTTCCCAGGACACACACCCCCACAGCCCCGCACCCCGCCGCCCCGCGCCAACAGCCTTGGGAACCTCAGTGGCAGAGTCATGAGAGCCTGACCCGGCCGCGCGCCGAAGAGCGTCGGTGGTGCATCGGTGGGTTTCTCGATGCCCCTGCCGTCCGGAGCGGGCGGCATCCTGCGCCGCCCTGGCAAAGGACGAACTGCACCGCGAGGACTACACCCTGAACCGGCGGTCGATGCTGGCCCGCGGCATCGCGGTGGTCGGATCCACGGTGCAACTCGAACTGGACGTCCAGGCCATGCACCGCACCCACGGCACCCCCGCACCACCCGAGTAGAGCGCTCTCGAACCGGACACCGACGGGAGAAAAGGGATCCTCCCGTTCCGTTCATCGCAGACTCGGTGCGCTGCCTGTGGCCCCGGCCTGGGCCGCAGGCAGCGGGTCTGCCGCTCGCGAACGCCCTGTGTCATGGATCCCGGCGGCGAGTTCGGCCCTCTCGGCATTTGCCCGAAGAAGCAGCAAACGACGAAGACTGGGCAACCGCGCACCGTGTCGGGCAGAGCGCCGTCTAGATTCTTCATACATAACAGTTAGGTAGCCGGTTGGACCGCCCCGTCCGCCGACCGAACGCACTGCCACACCTGCGGCGACTCCGACATCGACCGACCGCTCGTCGCCGTCACGATCGCGGCAGAACCATTCCGTCCGGCCGCACCCGCACCACACCGGCACCCGCACGCATCACATGGCCCCCCGTTGACCTAGATCCCCGTCAAGGAGACCGCCGATGTCGTCATTTGACATGAATTCTTTCACTCTCATCCCTCAAGATGAGACAGGGAGAAGCCGTCTCGTCTTCAACGAGGCGGTGAGCTGCGACGATTTCCTCGACATGTGCCGTCTCCTTGACGCCGCCGCAGCGGGAACCGCCGGGACCAAGTGGATTGCCCGTGGGCTGGTCAAGGATCCGATGTCGGCGGCTGAAATCGGCGACGCGCTCGGATTCGACAGTCCCGTGGAAGTGACCTCCTTCCCAACGTCGACCGAGTTCGGAACGGGCTCCTTCCTGTGGGTGGCCCGCTGCGCATCAGACCGCATCCCGTCCCCCGCGCATCAGCACCAGACACTGGAACGGATCCGCAAGGTCTACGCATACAGCAAGTCGCTGAACGAACGGTTCCACGAAGAAACCCATGCGCTGCTGAACAAGGCGGCCGACGCAGGTCTCCGCATCGTCTGCAACGACCCGAGGAACGAGTGGGGAAGGAACGCGGTCGACGCCGACGTCTTCACACGCCTGATCACCAACCTCTTCTACTACGACGAAGAGACGGCGAAGCGCATGCTTCGCGGACAGGGCTACTCACCTCTCGGCCACTACCTCTTCTCGCTCAACAACGCCGACGGCACCCCTCTCTGCTTCTTCATGATCGCCGAGTGGCCGTGGGGATTCGAGGCCACCTATACGATGATCGACGCCAGGTACACCGGACCGGCACTGCGCATGGGGGCCGCCAGAGTCATGATGATCTTGGCAAGCGTGCTGTTCACGAGCCGCCACGGCAACGACGCACTGGTGTACGGCGAAGCCAATTACCTGAACATGCGCCCCTGCGTCCAGTCCGGATACGAGTCGCAGCCCCCGGAGATACTCGGTGGACCGCATCCGGTGCACACGAACATCGACTGGGCAGACAGTCCCGTAGGCTCCTTCGGCGATGATTCGGGCACATCGGCCAACCGGCCGCCCAGGTTCGGCGAGACCGAATACACCAGTTATATGGTGGGTCGCCTCAATCCCGAGAGAGTCGCACCTTTCATCGGGCGAGCTTTTGAATTCCTGGACGTCAGGTGACCGCGCAGCAGGCTCCCGCGAAGGTCTCGCGTCGACACCTGTGACGCGCATGCGTGGACTGTGACGCAACGACGTACGCTCACGCGTTCGCCGAAACCCGGTCCACGCTGCGCCGTCGACGCCCACCCGAGGGTTCAAGGGCCGCTCCCCCACCACGCCGGATGCCGCTCGGGCCGGCATCCGGCAGCAAGGGGCGCACGTCAGCGGCCGACACCGACGAGGCCGCCGCGCACGGGACCCGCGGCGTGTTCTTCGTCGTCGAGCCGGACCGCACCGGACTGGAGGCGATCACCGCTCTGATCGTCCCGGCACGCCTCGAGCCGGCCGTCGACCCAGTCGTTCCGCCGCAGAAGACGCGGGCCGCGTACGAGACCGTGCAGACGCGTCATCCGCGGGGGAAGGTCGTCATCCGGGTACGCGAGGACTGAGAGCCGCCGAGGGTTCGGTCCCACCAAGGCTGTCGGAAGTGAACGCGGTACCCCCATCCGCCTGACTTCCTCAGTGAGCCTTGGCGTAGGCCTCCCTGATGCTGGCGGGAACGCGGCCTCGCTCGTTGACCTGGAGGTCGTTCTCTCGCGCCCAGGTCCGCAGCTCCTCGGCGCTCGGCCCCTCCGGCGCCTGATGCTGCGGACGCCCCGCCCGCTTGGTTCGGCCTACTTTGCGACCGCCGACGATGAACGGTTCCAGCGCCTCGAAGAGCTTGTCGTAGTTCTCCGAGACAAGGTCGATCTCGTAATTGACCCCATCGAGCGAGAACGTGTGGGTCTGAATCTCATGCGATTCCACGCCGGTCAAGTCGTCCGTGTACACGGTCACAATCTTCTGAGCCATGACCGGATGTTACCAGCTTGCACCTTCTCATCAAGAGTCGACGGAAATATCGGAGACTCTGATAAAGAAAGAGAGATGAACTTCACCGATTCCCGAGAGGGTACCGCAAACCCGCGCATTCATGGCGCATACCGGGATGGTCGGCCGCCCGAGACTGAGCGACGGATCGACGGCTCGGACAAGCCACCGTGGGATCTTTCTTCGCTTTTCCGACGAACGAGACGGGGCGTCGCTTCCCCTGTCGGCGCCGGACGCCGCGTCCAGGAGGTCAAGCGGCAACCACAAAGCGCAGGGCGGCGGTTGCCCGCCTGACGGCCCGGCCACGTCTTCGAAGAAAGACACTCACCTTCCATTTTTCAACAGTATGGGAGAGACCTGTCCGAGCATACGGCGATATCACCCTGCCAGAATTCGGGTTCAGACCGATGACACAGCCGAGGAAAAGGACTTTCCCGACGCCAAGGGAACTGCGTCGACGAGCGCCGGACTTCCGCTCGCCCACCCGGGCGGACACGCATCGACCCCTCCCCGGCAGACGCCACCCCGGCCCCCGAAACCGGGCGACTCATCGCCATCGCCTCGTCAGCCCGGTACGCGTTGGAGCAGGTGACACACAGGCTGCGTCCGCACAACCGGAGCGGACGGCGAACGATCCTCGAGGTCGTCCCCTGCCCGGTAGGGTCACACAAAAGGGCACGCTGCGCGGCGACAAGGGTACGGAATCCGTTACTGCCACTCTACGGTCCAATACGCCCGTAATCCGCTTCATCGAGCGGCGCAGAGTACGGTCTGGGCGGTGCCTGCGAATGATGGGGCTATTCATCGGATGGCCGTGGTGGATCGAGCCGCCCTCAGGTCTGCCCCAGGTGCAATTCGCCGGGCTGCCGACACTGGTGCGGCGCCGCGGCGGTGACGTTCAACCCCTGGCACCCTCAGGGACGTCCCGACGGCTCGTCTGCCGTGCAAGGACAATCTCAGGTCTGATTCCCTTGCCGCGGGCAGTCCTCGCGCCGGAGTCCAGTCGGCACTGTGCCGACCGGCCGATGGCACTGCGCCTGCTCAGCCCGCCGGGTGCGCGGACCCGCCGGTTCGTGCGCCGGTGCCCGCCCCCCGCACCGCGGCCGAGGAGAAGACGCGTTCCTGCCCGAACCCGTGCTCGTGCGCCTCGCTCTCGGGCCTGCTGCGGGGAGCGCGCACCAGTACACGCTTCAGCCAGCGGTCGGTCCCGTCGTAGCGCGGACGGAAGGAGACGCGGCCGTGGACCATGACGTCGTTGTCGATGACGAGCAGATCACCCGGGGACATGGAGATGACGGCACCGCATTCCTCGAAGGCGTCACCCAGCCGCTCGAGGGATCGGATCACTTCCTTCTCCTCGGTGAGGAAGCGGGTGTACGAGGGGTCGTACCGGACACACAGGCCGTCCGGGCCGTCCCATACGGTCGCCATCCCGTGGGACGGCATACGGGGTGCGCCATGGTCGCCGTAGCTGTCGTCCGGCTCTATGGTGACCGAAGGCTCGCGAAGGCGTGCCAGGTCCGCCGGGTCGAGGGCGACATCCCGGATGGAGGCGAGCCGGCTGCCGACTCCGTCCGGGTTGCGCACGCAGGCGAGGAGCAGGAAGTCGGCGCGTTCGGGGTGGAAGCCGTCCTCGGTGTGCCAGGCGAGGGGCACGACGCTGCTCGCGCCGATCTGCATGTCCTCGCAGCCTTTGCTGGGCAGGATGTTGTGCACGAGACGTCCGTCCTGCTGATCCGCCCAGCCGAAGACGGCGCCCAGGGTCTCGGCCACGAGAGCCAGCGTGACGTCGAACTCCGCGGTTTCGCGCGGAGCGTCCTGCGACCAGTGGGCGGGCGTCGGACCGACGGCGTCCAGGCTGCCGAAGAGGCCCCTGACCATGCGGTATCCGCGAGATGGGCAGGGCAGGGCGACGGTCGTCCCGAGTGCGGCGCGCAAGGGTCCGGGCAGTTGCCACTCGGGGCGGCTGAGAACGGTGTTCCCGAGGGCACCTGCGGCGACTCGGCTGCGTACCGCCTCCTGCAGCTGGATCGCGGTCTCGCCGGGGACGTAGTCGATCTGCGGAAGTGACATGGATGATCTCCGTCGGACTGCTGGGTGCGGGTGCCGTACGGCGGCACGGAGGACGGGGCTGTTGCGGTCCGGGCGACCGGGAGTCGGCCATGTCGGATCGCCCGGCGCCCGGGTCGAGGCAACCGGTGGGGAACTGCGGGAGGTCAGGAAGAGGCGACGAACGAGGCGCGTTCGGGACCAGGACCGAGATCGGGATCGGGCCCAGGTCCGGCATCGGGATCAGGTCTTGAGGTGGCCGCTGTTTCGACGTCGGAGGCCGCTCCGCGGCCGGGGAGTTCCACCACGAGCATCGCCAGCAGCACCAATGCGCATCCGGCGGTCTGCCGCACGGACATGGTCTGACCGGCGAACAGCCCGAAGGCGGCCGCGAACACAGGCTCCAGCGTCATGATGACGGCCGCCCGTTCAGGGCTGAGCCTGGTCTGCGCCCAGGTCTGGACGACCAGCGCGGCGGCGGTGGCGAGCACGCCCGTCCAGAGCACCCCGTACCAGGAGGTTCTGTCGGGTGGGATCAGGTCCAGGCCCCCCGGCAGCGCGGCGCACGTCGCGCTTGCCGCCACGGTCACCATCTGCGCGAAAGCCAGACCGTAGGGGTCGCGTCCGGACGCCCAGGCATCGGTGCCGAGGATCTGCAGGGCGATGCAGACGGCGCAGGCCAGGGTGAGCAGTTCACCCGGTCCGACGCTGAGTCCTCGCAGGGTCAGCGACGCCAGCCCGGCCACTGCGAGTACGGTCCCGGCCCAGGTCGTAGAGGTGATCCTCCGGCGCAGGACGAGGGCCGACAGCAGAGGTGTGAAGACCACGAACATGCCGGTCACGAAGGCCGACACGGTCGCCGAAGTATGGCGCAGGCCGTACACCTGCAAGGTGTACGAGGTCCCCAGGGTCAGACCGAGCACGACACCCCGGACCCAGCCGGCCGGATCGAGGGAGACGACGGCCCGGGGACGCAGCACGGCCAAGACGATCGCCCCGACCGTGAACCTCGCGGCCATGAAGTCCATGACGGGCATGCGCCGGGTCGCGTCCTGGACGACGAGGAAGGTGGATCCCCACACCGCGGTCACCGCGACCAGCAGCGTCACGGCGATCAGGCTTCCCCGGCGCATCTGCTCCGGCCAGGCTGGGGCCGCGGTGGCCACAACGGCACCACGGGCATTGGCGCTTGCGCCCTGGCCGGCTGCGGGCGTCCGGATTCCTGGTGGCAGCGGCGCTACCCCCAGGCGCACTGCGTGCTCGAGCGGGCGCCCCTCCCGGGCATCCGCACACCGTGCCCCCTGTAATTCACCGGGTGCGGCGCTCGTCGTACGGTCGTTGCTGGCCAAGGTATACGGCTCTCGGATCGGGGGTCCCGTGACCCACAGAAAGTCGTCTGCTTCTCGTCGTTCGCTGGTGCAGCGTTTCCGGCTCACTCCGGGATCCAGTACGGGCAAGTGCGACCACCTGCACCGCTGCACGTCGGCCTCAAGGACACGGATCTCCAGTTCGTTGGCTGCATCGCTTGAGCAACGAGATCGTTGCCGTCCGTCGACGGCCGGTCAACCGTCTGTGCCGAAGGCGGGGCCACAGGTGCAACGGGTCTGCCTCGACAGGCACGCTTGAACCGAGGTCGCGGCGAGGCTCACGACGAATGCGGGTGCCGCTGCCGGTTCTCCAGGCCATGCGCCGACGCTCCCGGCTGCGCCTCGCGGACGCAGCACGGGCCGCTCTCTCAGCGCCCGTTCCGGCCGGAACGCCCGCGGCGACGCGCCCGATCGCTGCGCCCGGGGCGCGACGCCCGGTGACCGGGCTCCGGTGCCACACCCGCGGAGGAGAAACCCCCGGGCAGGGAAAGGTGCCCCGGCGTGTGCGCCTCATGGGGCACTGGCGCACTGGAAGGCACGGGGGCGCGCTGGACACGAGCCATCACGTTGACCCGCTGGGCCCGGCGTAAGCCCCGTCCTTCAGGACTTTGTTGGCGGATTCGGTATTCAGGCGGCAAGTTCCAGGCCAAGACGCGCGAAGCGGCTGACGTGGGTGGAGCCGATGGGGGTCTTGGTCCACCAAGCGTCGAGGCGGTGGAGGTTGAGGCCGGCGGCGATCAGGACATGACCAAGGTGGGTCTTGCGCAGTCCGCGGTAGGGCGTGGTCCGTGCCCGCGTCACCCGCACGGCCTGGGAGATGGTGCCTTCGACTCCGGCGCGTGTGCCGTAGGCGGCTCTCCCCTCAGCGGTCTCCTGTTCGTGTCGGCGCTGGTCAAGAGCTTGCTGCTGGGGTTGAGTGAGCAGGGTCGGGCTGCGTCCGTACCGATGATTGGTGGCGCTGGTGCACTTGGCGCGTACTGGGCAGGCGTCGCAGTCGGCCTTGGCGAAGTGAATCCGGATGATCTCGGTGCCGGTGGGTTTGCGCTGCTCGGACCAGCTGACACTGCGTTGTCCACGAGGGCAGATGACGGTGCGGGCCGGCCAGTCGACGGTGAAGGCGTCCTGTCCCAGACCATCTCCGGCGCGGCCCTGGGCAGTGGTGTCGGCGAAGACCGGACCCATCAATTCGATGTCCTGCCCGGCCGCGGCCACCAGCAATGCGGCGGAGGTGTAGCCCGAGTCGACGAGATGGATTGCGGGGAGCAGGCCGCGTGCGGCCAAAGCACGGTGGACGGGCTCGGTGATCTCCACGTCGGGGACGGTGGCGTCAGTGGTGACCACATGCGTGATCAGGTGCGGGGCGTCCGGCTCGCAGGTCTCGGTGAAGTGGACCTTGTAGCCGTCCCACCCTGCGCCGCGCTTGACGCTGTAACGGGTGTCGGTGTCGTAAGGGCTGGACAGCCTCAATCTGCCTGGCGGGAGATCTTTGCCCTCCCGCCAGCGCACCCCCTGACCGTCACGGTGGTATTGCTGCACCCACGCAATGCGCAGGACCTGCACCGCCTCCATCTCCCGCAGCCAGGCCGGTGCGTCGGGTGCGTAGACGGCCTCAAGTAGTGCGAATCCGTCCTCTCCCACGGCCAGCGCCCACTGCCGGCGGGCGTCGGCTCCCTTGGGAAAGCGGAAGGAGTCGATGCGCTTGCCGTAGCGTTCGAACCACTGCGGCGCGGCGACCTGCCGCAGCCAGCCGGGCGCCACCACCGCCAGCGCCTCCAACGCAGCGCGCAGAGTCTCGCCGACAAACTCCATCCGGTTCAGCGTCCGCACGGCCGCCAGCACGTGCGTGGAGTCGGTTCGCTGGCGGCCTCCCGCCCGTAGCAGCCCTAACTCGCCGACCCGTTCCAGCAGCCGGTCAAGGACCAGTTCCTCCAGGCCGTGCGCGATCAGCCGGTCCCGGAACTCGCCCAATACGGAGAAGTCGAACCCGGAATCATCCAACTCCAGGCCGAGCGCGTACTTCACGTCGATCCGCCCGCGCACCGCATCGGCGGCCTGCCGGTCCGTCAGCCCCTCTGCGAACTGCAGCAGGCTGACCATCGCCAACTGGCCCGGCGACCAGGCTGGACCACCCCGGCGCGGAAATGCCCGAGCGAACTGCTCGTCCTCGAAGAGCGGACCAAGTTCATCCCGGATCCGCATGGCCAGGCAGCCCTTGCGGAACGCGGCCCGCGCCACCCGCGCGGTGGCCTCCGGGACGGACGGAGCAGGCACAGGGCGCAGAGACATCGCAGCCCCTCCTTGCCTCCCCGCACGACGGAACCGAACCTCCACCAGACTGCCCGATCAAGCAAGATCACCGAGGACGGTCACCGAATCCGCCAACAAAGTCCTTCAGGGCGGGGTGAGCAGGAACGGTCCGCGGGGCGAAGCAGTCCGGGTCGGTGTTGTCGGTGCCGGGCAGTAGGTTGATCACATGCAGCTCCGGTACAACTTCCGGGTGTACCCCGAGCACCAACGCCACGAACTACACGGTCCACGTCGATGCCTACGTCAACAACGGCGGCTACATCGCCGGCGCCGACGTCAACATCGCCCAGGGCGCCGGCCTGCCCAGCGGCGGAAGCAGCAGCGCTCCCTACCTCTGGTCGTTCTGAACCGACTCCCCAATGTCCGCCATCGGGCTCAGGCACCCCTCGCGCCCGCGGGCGCGAGGGATAACCTCGGCCCCGACGTCCGCCCCCGAACGGCGAGCGGACAGCAGCGCGAAAGGCAGCCTTCGGCGGAAAGGCGGGCAGGAGACAGCCGGTGGCCGCCGCCCGAATCGGAACTGCATGCGCAGCCGAGGAAGCGTCCACCACCAGCTCGTCGAACTGGAGTCGAAGGGCGCCATCATCCGCACCCCGAGTTGCCGCCGCGGCATCCGGCTCACGTGACCGGACAGGGCTCGGCCTCGCCTTACCCGAGTCCGCCGCTGCCCGGTCGCCGGACGGGGCTCGGCCTGTTCCACCAGCGCACGCGCCGACACCCTGATCGCCGGCCGCCGCGCATGCGGGCAGTGCCGAAGGCCCCAGGCGACGTGACATTCTGACGACACCTCGATGCAGAGGAAGGTCCTGGGGCGGGACCTATGGCGGCGCCTCGCCTCTGTCTCACGCTGCCGCGTTCCGCAGCCTTGACTCCTCCGCCCATCAGGTCGAGACAGCAGCGTCCTTCACGGCGGATGCCACGCGTGGTATCGAGTCGAGCCGCTCAGCAACTGTCACGGCGCTGCTCGACCAGGCCGGACCGGACGGGCCACCTCTCTGGTTCCCCCCACTCGCCGCCGAAGCGTCCGAACGGCGGTCCGACCGACCGGATGTCCGCCAGGCATGACTGGCGCACAAGCGCGGAGCATGCGAACCAAGGACGTTCACGCCGACAGCCGCGATCGATGACCTGACATACCGACAAATCTGCCCAAAAGGCTCTTTGTTCACGGACGGAACATAAATACGATCGATCCTATGAACAGAGCTGCGAAGACCGTCGTAACCGGTGCCGTCACGGCGCTGCTCGTCGCCGGCGGGGTCGGCGCCTACAACCTACTGCACGAACTGACCACGGTCGGCGACGACGGTACGGGACCGGCGTTCGACCCGGCGGCGGTGTCGAAGACACCTCCTTCCGGCGACAAGGCCGAAGAACTGGCGAAGACCTTCCTCGGCGACTGGTCCCAGCAGCATCTCGACTCCGCCGCCGCCGACACCGATGATCCCATCTCGGCCGGCCAAGCGCTGAAGGACTACACCAGCGGACTGCACCTGAAGAAGCTCTCCTTCAGCCACATCCGTTCGAGCGGGCCGTCGACCGTCACCAAGGGCGCCACCAAGGTCGACTTCGACGTCACGGCCCAGGTCAACGGGGGTACATGGCACTACGCAAGCGCGGTCGCGGTACGGCAGAGCAGCAACGGCGCCACCGCTGTCCGCTGGAACAACTCCGTGCTCTATCCGGGCCTTCAGAACGGCCAGTCACTCACGGCAGGACAGCTTCCGCCCGGGGCCAGCGACGCGACCGTGGTGGCGAGCGACGGCAGGACCGATCTGTCCGCCTACCCCTCCCTCCGGGACATCGTCGCCAGCATCCGCAAGAACACCCCTGCCGAGGGCGGCACCCCCGGCACCGGAGTCGCCGTGGTCGACGGCGACGGTACAGGTGTCGCGGCGGCGGAGGTGTTCCGCAAGGGCAAGACCCCGGCCGTCAAGACCACCATCGACGCACATCTGCAGGAGGCTGCCGAGCACGCGGTCATGGACGCCCACCTGCAGCACAAACCCGCCGGCACCGTGGCCCTCGACTGGAGGACCGGGCACATCCTCGCCCTCGCCCACACCGGCGACCATGGCGACATCGCCATCAACGGCATCAAGTCACCCGGCTCCACCATGAAGATCATCACATCGGCCGCACTGTTCGACCAGGCCGGGCTCACCGCCAGCAGCCCCGCACCCTGCTCCGATTCACTGGTCGCCAACAGCCAGACCTTCCACAACGACGACGGTGTCAAGGCCGCTCCGGGCGCCACCGTCGCGCAGGCGTTCACCGTCTCCTGCAACACCTCCTTCATTAAGGACGGCTTCCACTACCTCGTGCACGACGGCGACGCCTCCGCACTCAACAAGGAAGCCACCGACGTCTTCGGCATGGGGAGCTGGTCCATCGGCGGCGGCGTCGCGACCACCGACCCGAGCATCCCCGCCGACGTCCAAGGCGGTGATCAGGCCGCCCAGTTCATCGGCCAGGGAAGAGTCACCGCCACTCCCCTGTTCATGGCATCCGTCGCCGCCACCGTGCGCAACACCGGCTTCGAGCAGCCGATCATCCTCCCCGGCCAGCACCAGACCAGCGCGCCCGAGCAGATGTCCGCACGCACCGCCGGATACCTGCAGGCGATGATGCGCAGCGTGGCAACCGGCGGCACCGCCGCACCCCGCCTCCACGACCTGCCCGACGTCGGCGCCAAGACCGGCACGGCCGAAGAGGGCGACCACACCAACGGATGGCTCACCGCGTACAACTCGCACATCGCTGTCGCAGCCCTCGTCGAAGGCGGCACCTCGGGCGTCGACTCGGCCGGATACGTGGTCAGGCAACTGCTGACCGCACGCTGAACCCGCGCTCTGGCGGACCAACAGCCCGTGGCGGCGCGCGTCCGCCTCCACTGTGCGACAAAGCCGCACCGTCCGCGAGAGGGGACACTGCACCCACCGACACCACCAACGGAAGAGGTCCACCATGCCCATCCGCGGTTTACCGCCGGCCACACGCGACCCAGAAGGACTGCCGGCCTGGGCTTGATCCGCTTTGACGGACATCCGAGATCAGGGGTTCTGCCCCGGGAGGATGTCCATCATGGAGAGCATGGGGAAGAAGAAGCCTCGGCCTCGCCGTTCGTTCACGCCGGAGTTCAAGGCCGAGATTGTCGAGCTGTGCCGACGCGGTGACCGGTCGGTAGGCCAGGTTGCCAAGGACTTCGACCTGACCGAGACCGCGATGCGATTGTGGGTCGGCCAGGCCGAGGTCGACGCGGGCGAGCGTGACGGCCTGACCAGCAGCGAACGCGAGGAGCTGGCCGCGCTGCGGCGGGAGAACCGCCGGCTGCGGGAAGACGTGGAGATCCTCAAGCGGGCCACGGCTTTCTTCGCGAAGGAGACCCGGTGACGGTGCACCCGTTCATCGAGGCGGAGAAGCGAGACGGTCACAACGTCAAGCGCGCGTGTGAACTGCTGCAGGTCTCCCGAGCCGCCTTCTACGCCCGCCGCACTGGCAGGCCCGGCCCGCGGGCAGTCCGGGATGCCGAGCTGACCCAGAAGATCACCGAGGTTCATGAACACTCCCGCGGGACCTACGGCGCCCCGCGCATTCATGCCGTCCTGCAACGGCAGGGCGAGGAGTGCGGACGGCGCCGCATCGCCCGGCTGATGCGAGGCGCCCGGCTGCAAGGACAGCACCGCAGACGACGGCAGCTGACGACGATCCCCGACCCGCGGGCTGCGTCCCGGCCCGACCTCGTCGTCCGCGACTTCACTCCCGACCCGGACGCCCTCGACACCCGCTGGTGCGGTGACATCACCTAATCCCGACCGAGGAGGGCTGGCTCTATCTGGCCACCGTCATCGACATCGCCTCCCGCCGCGTGGTCGGCTGGTCCACCGCCGACCACCTGCGCACCGAACTGGTCGCGGACGCCCTCCGATCCGCCTGCCGCCGACGTCGACCCACACGGCCGGTGATCTTTCACTCCGATCGCGGCTGCCAGTACACCAGCCAGCAATTCGCCTCTCTGGCAACGGAGTTCAGTGTCCGTCTGTCCGTCGGCCGTACCGGCCAGTGCTGGGACAACGCGCTCGCCGAGTCGTTCTTCGCCACCATCAAACGGGAGTTGCTCGACACGAGAACCTGGCCCAGCCGGGCCGTCGCCCGCACCGCAATCTTCGACTTCATCGAAGGACCCCGTTGCCCAATTGCTTATGCGGCGAGGTCGAGGGCAGCGAGGTGTGATGTCCGGGTGGGGGCGAGTGGTCGCCCGGTCCACCAGGCGTCGATGCGGATGAGGTTGATGGCGGTGGCCGTGAGGACGTGTGCGAGAGCGGTCTTCCGCAGTCCTGCGTAGCGTGTGCGGCGAGCGCCAGTGGCGGTGACGGCCTGGTGGATCGTGCCCTCCACGCCGGAGCGGATCGCGTAGACGGCCTTCCACTCCTCGGTTTCCTGCTCGGCTCTGACGCGTTCGAGGACGGCGTCTTGATCTTGTGGTCGGAGGGTGAGTTGTCGGCCGTTGCGGGTGGAGCTGGTGCACTGTGTGCGAGCCGGGCAGGGCGCGCAGGTCTCGGTGGCGAAGCGGATGCGAATCGCGGGCCGCTGGTTGTTGTCGAGTCCTTCGGTCCAGTAGCGGCTGTGAGCGCTGCTTGGGCATGTCGCCTGTCGGGCGTCCCAGTTGATGGTGAAGGATGTCTTGCCGTAGCCGGCGGCCTGAACGGTGTGGCGGGTGTGCGGCCTGACCGGGCCGATGACGCGGACACCGTGCTGGCTGGGCGCAGTGAGCAGGAGCTCCGCGGAGATGTATCCGGCGTCCATCAGGTGTTCGCCGGGCAGCAGGTGCTTGGCGTGGAGCCGGTCGTGGATCTCGTCGACGACCACGGGGTCGCCGACCGTGGCGTCCGTGGTGAGCACGTGGGTGATCAGGTGGGGTCGGCCGCTCTCCTGGGCGTCGCAGGACTCGGTGAAGTGGACTTTGTAGCCGTTCCATGCTGAGCCGCGTTTGACGGCGTTGCGGGAGTCGGGGTCATAGGGCGAGGTGATCCTCGCTCTGCTGGGCGGGAGATCATTCTTCCCCCGCCAGGCCACCTCCTGCACTCCGTCCGTGACCGTCCGCTGAAACTGCTGTAGCCACACTGTCCGCAGGATGCCGACGGCGGGCACCTCCCGCAGCCAGTCGGGAGCGGCTGACGCGAAGGCCGCCTCAAGGAAGAGGTAGCCTTCGGCTGCAATGCGCCAGGTGAGCCGGGTCCGCTCGTTGTCATCACTTGGCAGCCGGTAGGAGTCCACTCGGGCCCCGTTGTACTGCTTCTGCCAGGCCAGGGGCATCCAGGACGCGAGCCGCTGGGGTGCGGTGACGGCGACCGCTTCCAGCGCGGCCCGCAGCGTCTCCCCGACGAACTCCAAACGGTTGAGGTCCCTCACCGCGGCAAGCACGTGCGTAGAGTCGGTGCGCTGCCGGCCCCGGCCTGCCACCAGCCCCAGCCTCGTGAGACGTTCCAGCAGCAGATCGAGGATCTCCTCCTCCAGACTGTGGGCCACGAGACGGTCGCGGAACCCCGTCAGCACGGTGAAATCGAAGCCCGGGTCTGCCAGATCGAGGCCGAGCAGGTACTTCCAGTCGATTCTCGCGCGCACCGCGTCGGCCGCCTGGCGGTCGGTCAGGTTCTCCGCGAACTGCAGCACGCTGACCAGCGCCAGCTGGCCCGGAGCGACACCGGGGCGGCCACGCACGCCGAACGCAGACCTGAAGACCTCGTCGTCGAACAGCGGACCGAGCGCGTCCCGCACTCGCATCGCCAGACACCCCTTGGGAAACGCTGCCCGGGCCACCGCCCGCGTTTCCTCAGGCACCGCCCGACCCGAGTCCGTCCGCATCGACACCCAACCCTCCGTCCCGAGACCGAGGCGAGCCAGCGGCTCAAGCCCTCGACTTCAGGCTCCACCCCTCAACTACCCACAAAGTCGGATATCAGAGGTATTCACCCAATTGGGCAACGGGGTCATCGAAGGCTGGTACAACTTGCACCGATTGCACAGCACCCTCGGCTACCGCAGTCCCGCCGAATACGAGACCGCACACGCAGCCTGACCGCCACACCGGCAGTGTCCGTCAAAGCGGAACAAGCTCAGGCCTGGAACACATCGATCTGGCGACGCGGGAGGTGATCGGCTGGGCGATGGCGGAGCACCATCGCGCCGAACTGCCGGTCGACGCCCCTACGGATGGCAGCCGGACGCGGCGGTCTTGAGGACGGCTGCATCATGCACACCCATCGCGGCAGCGAGTACACGAGTGACGAATTCCGCACCGAGGCAAGCAAGTTACGCATGCAGCAGTCGATGGAACGTGTCGGCTCTTGTTACGATCACGCCGCCGCCGCCGAAAGCTGGTTCGCCGTCCTCAAAGCGGAGATCGGAACCACCGACTGGGCCACCCGTGAGACCGCCTGACCGACGTCTTTCGCTACATCGAGACCGAATACAACCGCAACCGGCTTCGCAGACACCCCGAGTATTGGTACGTCAGCCCACTCGAAACGAGAACCCTGCTCAGGCAGGACCTCACCCCAGCAGCGTGAACACCCGCTGTCCAGGTCGCAGGGGGAACTTCACGGAGAGACATGATGGGCAGTCCCGAGCGTTCTGACAGTGCGGATGAGTCGGGAGGCGACAGACGCGATGCAATGACCCTGCCCGGACACAGCAACAAAGCCGTGGCACCGGCCGCCAGGAGCAGGATGGCCCAGAGCGCGCGCCTCGTCGGGGCTGAGCTCCACCCACGTGCCGGGCACGCCGCCACTGGCCTCGCCCATGTCCGGTGCGATGCGGTGAGCGGGCCGGTCCGGGCGGCCGGTCCGCAGCTGCCGCACCTCGCTCCTGCGCCTGCACCCGGTGACGAGGTGAGCGTCGGCCGCCCAGGCTTGCAGGACGGCCGACGCGCAGCAACGCGAACGTGGTCGGGGGCTCGGTTGCTGCCCGCCCGCCGCGACCGAGACTGCGGTTGCACGACACGTTCAGTCAGCTGTGAAGATGCCGGGGACCCGCGGGCCGACGACATCCGAGTCGGCCCGTGCACGAGGAGTGCGGCCGTCCTCGCGTCACGGCTCGAGGCCCAGGGCGAGCATCTCGCAGTAGCCGAGGCTCGAGGCCACCTGGCCGAGGTCGCCCAGTTCCGCGGAGCGGCGGGCTAATCCGATCATCATCGCGATGCTCTGCAGCGGGCTGTCCTCGGCGCCCGCCTGGGTCAGGCGCGCGCGCAGCACACGCTCGGCCTCGGCCAGGACATCGGTCCACACGCTGTCCCCCGTGTTCGCGCACACTCCCGTCAGGGAGGTCAGCCACAGATCCGCGTGCGATCGCAGCACCTGTTCGATCGGCCGGAAGTCCATGACCGATCCGCAGGGCACCGAGCCCCGGTCGGCGTGCGTCGCGACCCCGGCCCACTCCGGCGACTCCTCCGCGTGCACCCGGCACAGGAACGCCAGCCAGCTCACACCGCTGCCGTCGCCCAGAGCCGGACCTTCCCGGAGCGTCGACGCATGGGCGGGGCACTGCACGACCATGCGGACAGTGGTCGGCTCACGATGGGCGGACAGCCGCTGGGCAATGGACGGCATGCGGGCTCCTTCGACGGTTCCGCCTCGAAGGGAGCGCCAGGCGCGGCCGTCGCATCCGGCCAGGACATTTTCCTGCGGCCGCTGCCTGGCGCCCCCATTGCAGCAGAGAATGCAGGACGCCTC
>NZ_JBEOWS010000107.1:0-25976 GCF_040296125.1 Streptomyces sp. NPDC002265
CACGTGCCCGCACAGCGCGGTGAAGCAGGAAGCCCCCGGAAGGGTCAGACGACCCAGGCCGGAATCCCTGGACTTTAGGCCAGGGAGCACGTCAATGGGGCTGGAGACCTACTCCGCTCCGCCGGCCTGGTCGCGGAGTGGCGCCTGTGGTTGCGGCTGGCAGAGCACGGCTGCCTCGCCGTGTTCACCGTGGAGATCGTTCTGCGTCTGGCCGCGTACGCCGACCGCCCAGGGTCCTTCTTCAAAGACCCCTGGAACCTCTTCGACCTGGCAGTGGTGCCGTGCGCCTTCCTGCCCGTCGTACGCGAGAACACCACGGTGCTGAGGTTGTTGCGGCTGGCCCGGGTACTGCGTACGGCGCGCTTCCTGCCGCAGTTGCGGATCATGCTGGTCGCCGTGGCGCGCAGTCTGCCCGGCACGTTGAGCTTCCTGCTCGTGGGCGCGCTGCTGCTGTACGTCTACGCCATGGTCGGATGGGTCTTCTTCGGACGGCAGAATCCGGAGCACTACGGATCCATCGGCCGCGCGGTCCTGACCCTGTTCCTGCTGATGACGCTCGACGGCATCGGGGACGCTGTCCACGCCGGTCTGGAGGTCTCGCGCTGGAGCCTCCTCTACTACGCCTCCTACGTCCTGCTCGCCTCCTTCGTTCTCGTCAACGTCCTCATCGGAGTGGTCATCACCTCCCTCGACGAGGCACGTGAGATGGAGAGAGAGGCGGCCCCCGGGCAGCCGCCGCCTCCGGCTCCCGGACCGGACGACCCCGTCCTGCTCCACGAACGCATCAGTGCGGCCCGCCAGGCTCTCGATGCGCTCGAGCGCGATCTCGCCCGGATTCCGCCGCCCCAGTCCGGGCCTGCGGAGCGCCCGGTCCCCGCTGCCGGAGGCCGCCCCTGAACCGGCGAGGCGCAGGGGTGTCTGGCGCTACCTCGCGGACCATCTCGCCCACGGTCTCGGTCTGGTCGCCTGGGCCGTCGGCCTGGTGCTGCTGCGGACGTTCGCCTTCGTACTGCTTGCGGTGGCGAGCAGCCTGCCCGCACTGATCGTGGCGAGCCGGAGCCGGCCGCTGTGGCCGTGCCCGTGTGAGACTCAGCCGGCCCCGGCCGCCTGCGCGGCGGCCGGGGTGTCGCGCAGGCCCAGGCGCAGGTGCTCGACGTGGTGGAGGGCCTGTTCGAGAAGTTCGGCGACGTGGTTGTCGTAGAGGGCGTAGATCACCGAGCGGCCGCGGCGTTCACCGGTGACCAGGCCGAGATTGCGCAGCAGGCGCAACTGGTGGGAGCAGGCGGACTGTTCCATGCCGACGGCGTCGGCGAGTTCGGTCGCCGCGCACGGGCCTTCCTGCAGACGGGCCAGAATGCGCAGGCGGGAGGGTGTGGCGAGGGCCTGCAGCGTGGTGGCCACGTCGGTGGCGCCGACGGTCTCCAGTCGCTCGCGCACGGTGGCGGCTGACGTGTTCTCGGCGTCTTTTCCATGGCCCATGGGCTTCATCCTACGGACGCTCGGACATGAACACATGAATGAGTCTTCATGTGATCCTGTACGGTGGGGCGTGCGGACCCGGTGGCAGCCGGTCTCCGCGGCTTCTCCGTACCGCATGCCGGCCCTGCCGTGCCGTCCACCCCGAAGGACTCCCGCCCCGATGAACACCTCCACCCTCGCTCCGCCCTCCAGCGGCCGGGGCACGCTCCCGCGCGAGGGCACCGCGCCCCGCCGGACCCGCGTCCTCGCGCTGCCCGAGGCCCGTTGGGCCCTTGCCGCCCTGGTCCTCTTCCTGGCGGCGCTGTCCCTGCACCTGGCCGGGGCGCCGGCCTGGACCTGGGGCCCGCTGTACGCGCTGACGTACGGGGCCGGCGGCTGGGAACCGGGCTGGGCCGGTCTGCTCGCACTGCGGGACAAGGTCCTCGACGTCGACCTGCTGATGGTGGTCGCGGCCCTCGGAGCGGCGGCGATCGGCCAGGCGATGGACGGTGCGCTGCTCATCGTGATCTTCGCCACCTCCGGTGCCCTGGAAGCACTGGCCACCGCCCGCACCGCCGACTCCGTGCGCGGTCTGCTCGATCTGGCACCGGTCACCGCGACGCGGCTGACAGCAGCGGGGGAGGGGGAGAGGGTCGCCGTCGAGGCGCTGAACGTCGGCGACACGATCCTGGTGCGACCCGGTGAGCGCCTAGGCGCGGACGGCCGCGTCCTGGACGGTGCGAGCGACGTGGACCAGGCGACCATCACCGGCGAACCGCTGCCGGTCGCCAAGGCGGAGGGCGACGAGGTCTTCGCCGGCACCCTCAACGGCACCGGTGTGCTGCGGGTGCGGGTGGGGCGTGACACCTCCGACTCGGTGATCGCCCGGATCGTGCGCATGGTGGAGGAGGCGTCCGGGACCAAGGCGCCCACTCAGCTGTTCATCGAGAAGGTCGAACAGCGCTACTCGCTCGGCATGGTGGCGGCGACCCTCGCCGTCTTCCTCGTTCCGCTCGCCTTCGGGGCCGCGCTGACCGGGTCGTTGCTGCGCGCGATGACCTTCATGATCGTCGCCTCGCCGTGCGCGGTCGTCCTCGCGACCATGCCGCCGCTGCTGTCGGCCATCGCCAACGCCGGACGGCACGGTGTGCTGGTCAAGTCCGCGGTGGTCATGGAGCGCCTGGGCGAGACCGACGCGGTCGCGCTCGACAAGACCGGGACCCTGACCGAGGGCATCCCGCGCCTCACCGACATCCGCCCGCTCGCCGGATCGGGGCTCGACGAGACCGAGTTGCTGACACTTGCCGCGGCGGCCGAGCACCCGAGCGAACACCCGCTGGCCCGTGCCGTGGTCGAGGCGGCCCGCGACCGGGGCCTCGCCCTGCCGGACGCCCAGGAGTTCACCTCCGCACCCGGCGTCGGGATCACCGCCACCGTGGGCGGCCGGGACATCACCGCCGGAGCACCCGCCCGGCTGCTCGACGGGGCACGGGCGGACGACGCGCTCTCCGCGCGCGCCGCGGCGGTCGCCCGTGAACTGGAGTACGGCGGCCGGACCGCCGTCGTGGTCACCGTCGACGACGTACCGGCCGGACTGCTGGGCATCGCCGACCGGCTGCGCGCCGACGCGGGCGCGACCGTGTCCGCGCTCACCGACCTCGTGGGATCGGCACCCGTTCTGGTGACCGGCGACAACCCGCGCGCCGCCGCCCGGCTGGCCGCCGAGGCCGGTATCGACGACGTGCGGGCCGCACTGCTGCCCGAGCACAAGGTGGCCGCCGTACGGGAACTGCAGGAGTCGGGCCGCAAGGTGCTCTTCGTCGGCGACGGCGTCAACGACGCGCCCGCCCTGGCCGCAGCCCACACCGGGATCGCCATGGGCCGGGCGGGCTCCGACCTCGCGCTGGAGACCGCCGACGCCGTGATCGTGCGCGACGAACTGCGCACGGTCCCGTCCGTGATCGCGCTGTCCCGGCGGGCCCGCAGGCTGGTCGTGCAGAACCTGGTCATCGCCGGCGTCTTCATCGCCGCCCTGGTCGCCTGGGACCTGATCGGCACCCTGCCGCTGCCCCTCGGCGTGGCCGGGCACGAGGGCTCCACCGTCGTCGTCGGCCTCAACGGACTGCGCCTGCTGCGCGAATCGGCCTGGCAGCGGGCCGCCGGATGAGCCGCCGCAAGGCACCCGCCCCGCCGGGCGAGGCCAGGTGCACGGTCACCGTGTGCCGGGGCTGCTGCTGCGGTACGGGGAAGATCCCTGGTGTCGATCACGCAGGTCAGCTCGCCACGCTCAAGTCCGGGCTCGGCGCCCTTGCCCGGGTCCGGGCCGTGAACTGCCTGGACGCCTGCGAGCAGGCGAACGTCATCGTGGTCCAGCCGTCCGCCGCCAGCCGGGCCGCAGGCGGACGACCGGTCTGGCTCGGCCTGGTCAACGACCCCGACGCCACGTCCGAGATCGTGGGCTGGGTCGCGGCCGGAGGCCCCGGACTCGCCGACCCGCCCGCCGTCCTGGACCTGTACGAGTTCGCCCCGTCGCGGCGTGTGCGACGGGGCGTGCAGGACTGAGCGTCGGTCGTTGCCGGGCGTCGGCCGGGGCGGCGGGACGGGCCGTCCGCCTCCTCGGCCGGTTCAGTGGGCGTGCGGGCTGTCGGCGGGCAGTGCGAGACGGACCTCGTAGCCGCCGTCGGGTCTCGGGCCGCTGGTGACGGTGCCGCCGAGGAGTTCGGCGCGTTGGCGCAGGCCGACGAGTCCGTGCCGGGTTCCGGGCAGAGGAAGTGCGGGCCGGGTCGGGGCGGTGTTGGTGACGGTGGTCTCGAGGGTGTTGCCGTGGTGGTGGATGCGTACGGTCGCGGTGGCGCCGGGGGCGTGTTTGCGCACGTTGGTGAGCGCTTCCTGGACAGTGCGGTAGACGGCGCGCTGCAGGGTTGGGGGAAGTCCGTGGGGCAGGCTGGTGTGCAGTTCGGAGTCGATGCCGCTGGTGTCGATCAGCCGGTGCAGATCGGCCAGAGAGGGCTGAGGGGTGAGTTCCGTCGGGCGGCTGCCGGAGGCGCGCAGGACACTGACCATGTGGCGCAGTTCCTCCAGGGTCTGCACGCTGAGTTGGCGGATGACGGTGCCGGCTGCTCGTGCTTCGGCGTCGGGGCTGCCGACTTGGAGCACCCCTGCCTGGACGGCGATGAGGCTGACCTGGTGGGAGACGACGTCGTGCATTTCGCGGGCTAGCTGGGCGCGCTCCTTCGCCAGTACCGCCTGGACGTTGAGCAGCTGTTCGTGCTCGCGGGTCTCGGAGATTTCGGTGAGGCGCAGGGACAGTTCACGTCGGGCTCGGACGAGCCGGCCGAGCAAGACGGGGGCGGCGGCTGTGGCGAGGGTGTAGGTGAGGTGGACCAGGCTGTAGGTCTCGGCGAGGTCGGCGGCTTCGAGGGACGTCCACGGCCAGGGCATGAAGTCGCTGATGGCGAAGGCGAGGGCGCAGCAGGCCAGGAGGGCACGGTGGCGGCTGAGCGAGGAGAGGCTGTACAGCGCGGCCATGGCCGCGAGGACGGCATCGGTGACCAGCGCGGAGGGAAGCGCGAGCGTGAAGGCCGCCAGCGGGTGGCGGCGGCGCAGGACGAGAGCGAGCGCGGCCATCAGTGCGCAGGCGGTGGCTCTGCGGTCGTCGCTGTCGACGTTGGCCCACATGTCCAGCAGCGCGGCAGCGACCAGGACGGCGTCCAGCACCACGGCAGGTGGGCGTCCGGAGTTCATCGGAGGGCTGTTTCCGCGGACGGCTTGAGCAGGCCTGCGCGTTCGGCGACGAGGGCCGCCTGGACGCGGTTGTCGGCCTGCACCTTCTCGAGGACGCAGCTGACATGGCCCTTGACGGTGCCGGTGCTCAGGTGGAGCCGGTCGCCGATCTCGGTGTTGGACAGGCCCTCGGCCAGCAGCGCCAGGACGGCGCGCTCGCGTTCGGTCAGGCGGGCGACGAGGTTGACGGCGCGGCTTTCGCGCAGGCCGCCGCTGAGGAAGCCGTTCACCACTGTGCGGGTGACCTGCGACGACAGCACGGTGCCGCCCTCGATCAAGGTGCGTACCAGATGCGGCAGTTGCTCGGGGTCGGTGTCCTTGAGCAGGAACCCGGCGGCGCCCGAGCGCAGTGCGGCCACGACGTACTCGTCGGTGTCGAACGTGGTCAGCATGGCCACCACGGGCGGCTCCGGCATGCGCCGGACCTCGGCCAGGATGCTCAGGCCGTCGACGTCGGGCATCCGGATGTCGAGCAGGACGACGTCGGGACGTAACTCCCGTACGGTCTGCACCGCCTGGCCGCCGGGAACGGCCGCCACGGCGCGGATGTCGGGTGAGACGTTGAGGATGTGGGTGAAGCCCGTACGGACGAGGGCCTCGTCGTCGACCACCAGTACCCGGATCACGTGCTCTCCGCTCGTTGTGTGCAGGCTTCGATGCCTACCATGCAGCCAGTCACTTGTGGGCGGGATGTCCGATATCCGTCGCCGTTCGTCGCCAGGGCTGTGGCGGTCGGCCAGCGCGTTTCCAGCCGGTCGACAGGGCGGTTTCGGACACTTGCCCGGTGGGGTGCGGCGCCCTGCCGAGTGAATCCTGGAGGCATGACACACGACGCACCCCCGGCCGCGCAGGCGGCCGCGTTATCCGAGCCGCCGCAGGACTCCTCCTGCGCGCCGTCGACCGGGCGCCTGATCGGTATCGACCTGGCCCGCGGACTGGCGGTCCTCGGCATGTACTCCGCTCACGTGGGGCCCGATGTGAGCGTGGGCGGCCCGATGGGCTTCGTCCTGGAAGCGGCCCGAGGGCGTTCCTCCGCCCTCTTCGCGCTGCTGGCCGGGTTCTCACTGGTCATCATGACCGGCCGCCCCCGGCCCCGGACCGGGCGCGCAGGCCGGCAGGCGGCCGCCAGGGTCGCCATCCGCGCCGTGCTGTTCACCGCACTCGGATACGCCCTGAACACCCTGGACACCCAGGTGGATGTGATCCTCAGCTTCTATGGACTGCTCTTCCTGACAGTCCTGCCGCTGCACCGGCTGCGCGCCGCCACACTCGCCCTCATCGCCGCCGCAGGCGCGCTGGCCCTGCCCCAGATCCTCTACGCGCTGCGCCGGTCCATCGAAGAGGGCACCTGGGCCGACAGCGTCATCCAGGCCGACCCCCTGGCCGGGCTCACCGGCACGGACGGCATCATCGAGCTGCTGTTCACGGGTGAGTATCCGGTCCTGACCTGGGCGCCCTTCCTCCTCGCGGGCATGGCGGTGGCGCGCCTCGACCTCAGCCGCCCCCGGACGCGGTCCCGGCTGGCCCTGACCGGCGCGGTGCTTGCCGTCCTGGGCTACGGGGGTTCCTGGCTGGCGCTGCATCTGGTCCCGCGTGCGCTCACCGCCATCTCGTCGGCCACGGGCGGCGGACCGTCGTCGTCGGCCTGGTGGTCCGACGCGGTCGGGGAACCCGAGGCCGGCACACCCCTCGCCTGGCTGCTGGTGGCCGCGCCGCACAGCCAGACCACCTTCTCCATCCTCGGCAACACCGGGATTGCGCTCTTGGTGGTGGCCGGATGCCTGACCGCCGCCGACCGGCTGCCGCGGCTCACGCGCATGGCAGCGCCTCTCGCCGCGGTCGGCAAGATGGCGCTGACCGCGTACGTCCTGCACATCGTTGCACTGTGGCTCTTGACCGACGTCTGGCCTGTGGCCCTTGTCGAGAACGAGACGCTGTCCGCGCTGCCGGTGCTGCTCGCCTTCATCGCGGCCGCCATGCTGGCGGCGACCCTGTGGACCCGCACCTTCCGCCGCGGCCCCCTGGAACAACTGCTCCATGTCGCGACCCGGCCTGCGCAAGTCATCAAGTAGTGTCCGCCGGCAGTGCCGCCTGCGCCGGGCCGCTCCCTTGCGGGCTCGCCTGCCCATGCCCACGAATCGGTTTCGATCCGGCGCCTGCGGCTGGCGGAGTCCGACGGCGGAGCCCGACCGGAGAAGGCCGCCGAGGAGGTCGAGGCCCTGGTGGTGACCGGCACGGTGCACGAGGTGACCGGCCGGCACATCTTCTCGGTCCGGCAGGCGACGGCGCCGCGCACCGAGCACCGGAAACGCGCGGCGCATCATGCGACGCTCGACGGCGCCCATCACCGCAGTCCGCTGGTGGTCGCCGCGGCGGCACCGTGCGGCTGGACCGGCTTCGCCCGGTACCAGGTCGCTCCGCTCACCGGCCGCACCACCTTCGCCGAGGCGCTGCAGATCGCCGCGTCCGAACCGGTCGGCCCTGCAACCCAGTTGAAGCCCAAGTACGTCCAGTACGAGGACTTCCGGCCGGCACGCCGAGAGCACGCACCGGACGCCGCTCCTTGACGGGCAAACATCGCCTGCCGCGGCACCAGCCGACCAAGGTCACCGGCGCGCAGGCGACGAACTGCGTGTGAGGCGGGTGCGGAAGGTCGTGCCGTCCGCGGTGTCGAGGACGGTGATGGTGCCGCCGTGGAGGGCGGCGATGTCCGCGGCGATGGGCAGGCCCAGGCCGGTGCCGCCGTCGTCGCGACTGCGGGCGTCGTCGAGGCGGGCGAACCGTTCGAAGATCGTCTCTTGGTCGGCCGTGGCGATCGGGGGGCCGTCGTTGGCGATGTCGAGAACGGCGTCGCCCGTCCCGCGGCCCGTCGACAGCCGCACCGTGACGGTGCGGCCGGCATGGCGCTGGGCGTTGTCGAGCAGGTTGGTCAGCAGTCGGCCGAGCCACAGGGCGTTGCCGGGCACGGTGATGTCGCCGGGGACGTGGAGGGTCACCGGGTGCGGGTCGGTGGAGCGGGCCGCCACGGTGGTGCGGACGAGATCGGTGAGGTCGACGGGTTCGTCGGGCCGGCCCTGTCCGGTGGCGTCGAGACGGGCGAGCAGCAGCAGGTCGGCGGTGAGTGCCTGAAGGCGCTCGGTGTCCTGGAGGGCGCCCGCCACCAGGGTGTCGCGTACCTCCGGGTCGGGGTGGGTGAGGGCGACCTCCAGCTGGGTGCGCAGTACCGCGAGGGGGCTGCGCAGTTCGTGCGAGGCGTCGGCGATGAACTGGCGCTGCCGTGCGCCTGCGGCCTCCAGTCGTTCGAGCATGGCGTTCATGGTGTCGGCGAGGCGGGCGATCTCGTCGTCGCTGCGTGGTGCGGGGACCCGGCGGTCCAGAGCGCGGTCGCCGATGGCGGCGACCTCGGCGCGGATGGCCTCCACCGGCCGCAGCGCGCGGCCGGTCGTACGCCAGGTCAGGGCGCCGACGGTGAACAGCAGCAGCCCGCTCAGAGCGGCGAGGGCACCGGTGGTGACGTCCTCGGCGGCGTCGGCGGTGCGCAGCGATGCCCCGACGTGGATGGTGACCGGGCCGGTGGGGGTGGTGGCGGTGACGGTGGTGACGCGTTGGTGGTGTTCCTCGCCGAGGGCGTCCAGGTCGTACGTCCGGTGGCCGTTGCGGGTTCCGGTGGGGGTGAGCGCGGGCCGGCCGGTCAGGTTCTGGCTCTGCGCGACGACCTTTCCATGGGCGTCGACCACCTGGACGAAGTCGGTTCCGGGGCCGAGCGTCAGCGGCTGGGTCAGCCGGCCGTCCGTGGCGGCACGGGCGACGTCCCGTGCCTGCGTGCGGGCCCCGGTCTCCACGGTGCGCTCGAGGTTCGCGCGCAGCAGCAGCACGACGACGGCCGACGCGGCGAGCAGGACGACGGCGACGCTCGCGCACGCGGCGAGAGTGGTGCGGGCACGCACGGAGCGCGGCGTCAGCCGACGGATCAGTGCGGTGGTACGGGGATGTCCGGTCAGGCGGCGCAGTGCGGTACGGGGCCGATGGCGCGCGCCGGGCACGATCGCGGGGCGGTGCTTCGGTTCAGGGGCCGTGGAATCCGTTTCAGCCACCGTCGGCCGCCAGCCGGTATCCGGCGCCGCGGACGGTCTGCACGGCGGCCCGCCCGAACGGAGTGTCTATCTTGCGTCGCAGGGCGCTGACATGGACCTCGACGGTGTTGGGGTCGCTGTCGACGCCGCTGTCCCAGACCTCGTCCAGGATCTCCCGCTTGGACACCGCCTCGCCGGCCCGCCGGGCGAGGTGGTCCAGTACGGCGAACTCGCGCGGAGTGAGCGGGATGGACACGCCCCCGCGGGTGCAGATGCGGGCGGCGGAGTCGACCACCAGATCGCCCAGCACCGTGCGCCGCGGGGCCCGGCTGCCGATCCGGCGGGCCAGTGCCCGCAGGCGGGCGACGAGCACCACGAAGGAGAACGGTTTGGACAGGTAGTCGTCGGCGCCGGTGTCCAGCGCCTCGGCCTCGTCCCACTCGCCGTCCTTGGCGGTGAGCATGAGGATGCCGACGTTGCTGCCGGTGTCCCGCAGCCGCTGGCACACCCGGTAGCCGTTGAGGCCGGGCAGCATGATGTCCAGCACGACCACGTCGTAGGGGCGCTCGGTGGCCTTGGCGAGCCCGGACACGCCGTCGTGGGCGACATCCACGCTGAAGCCCTCGACGGTCAGGCCGTGCTGAAGCGCCAGGGCCAGCCGACGCTCGTCTTCCACCACCAGTACACGCATGCCCCCAGGGTGTCAGGTCGCGGGACGGGCAAGACACCAAGCTGAAGGCGTCTTCAGGTCTTCAGCAAGTCTTAAGCACCCTCCAGCGATGCTGTCCCCGGATGTCCGGGCGCAGGGCCCGGACCCTTCCAGAAGATCAGGGCGGGCACAGTGAGCGAAACCATGGGCACGGGGGAGCCGCAGGAGCCGACGGGCGAGGACGGTCCGGGCACGGCGGAGACGAAGTCCTCCGTCCGGAGCCGGCTGCGGGGCCGCAGGGCGCGCTGGGCCGTGGCCGGTGCCGCGGCCGTGGTGGCGATCGGCGGCGGCGTGGCCGCGGCGGCGATCCACCACCACGAGGAGGACCGTGGCGAGCACAGGACGGTGTTCGCCGGGGGACACGAGTGGCGCGGCGGGGAGCGGGCGCAGTCCGAGGGCCGCGACGGCTCCGACGGTCCGAAGGAGCGCGACGGGCGGATCCGGGACGGCGAGCGCGGCGCGCGTGGTGAGGACGGCTCCGAGTCGTCCGCCGGCGAGGCCCCTGCCCCGCTGCCCTCGCTCTCCGCGGCGGACGCCCTGGACAAGGCCGCCGCCGCGGTCAAGGACGGCAAGGTCGAGTCGTTGGCGCCGGTCACGGAGCAGGGCGGCGGCCAGGCCTGGCGGATCGTGGTCGTCGGCCCCGACGGAGTACGGCACGTGGTGACCGTCGACGGCACCGGCGGCACACTGACCGGCAACACCGTCCTGGACGGCTGATCCGGATCTCCCGTGCGGCGCGACCCCGGCCGCGCCGCACGGACCAGCGCGGCCGAGCCCCGAGGAGTCATGGCCTGCGGCTGGCCGCGAGTGTCCCGGTGCTCGACGTGCGGGACGCGGTGGCCCGTGCTGCGCGTGCGACCGCCCGGGCCACGACACGACGGTCGCCCACCCGGGCGGCTGCGTACCCGTCGGCCCGGCGTTCCAGGGCGAAGCCGTCTCCGACACGCTCGGCACGGGGGTGACGACGAGCGGAACGCATCGCCGATCAGCGGCGGTTCACCTCTTCCCGCCGTTGCTGTCGCTGTCGCTGTCGCTGTCGCTGTCGCTGTCGCTGTCGCCGTCGCCGTCGCCCCGGCGACCGTGGGGCCTTTCGTGTGCGGACAGCACTTCGTGCAGCAGTTGGTCTTCCTGACCGCCCAGTTCGGCTACGAGACGGCTCAACACCGCTGCACGGGCGCGGACTTCGTCGAGCAGCGATCTCGTGCGCCGCGCCGTGTGCGGTCTCGTCGCGAATCGCCGCGCAGGCGTGTCCGCAGCCCTCGCGGTGCCGGACGAGCATGCCTTCCCGGCTGTCTCCTGCGAGATGCAGGAGATGCTCCCGTCCCGATCGCGGCCACTACATCTCGCAGTTGATCGATCTTCCACCGATGCAGAGGAAAGTCCATGGCCAACAGCGGACGAACACACCTGACGCCGGCGGGTGTGCGTGTGTCCCCTGGACGGGCGGCGGCACCACCCGACCGCATTGCGATCGTCTCGGCGAGTGTCGGCGCCGGCCACGACGGCGCTGCCACGGAACTCCAGCGCCGACTGACGGCGGAAGGAATCGTCGTCGACCGCCACGATCTGCTCGACCTCATGCCCGCCCGCCTCGGCCCAACCGCCAGGGACGCCTACCGACTGATGGTCGACCGTGCGCCCTGGCTCTACCAGCGGATCTACTCCGGCACCGAGCGTGCCGACGGTGCCGGCCGCGGGGCACGTGCCCTGCTGAGGTCCGCCGAGAACCGCGTCCTGAAAGCCCTGCATCCGCAGACCGGCGCCGTCGTGTCGACCTACCCGGGGGCCAGTCGCGTGCTGGGGAATCTCCGGCTCGACGGCCGCCTGGGCATCCCCGTTCTCACCTATCTGACCGACTTCTCGGTGCACCCCCTGTGGGTGGCGGACGGCGTGGACGTCCATCTCGCCGTCCACGCCGTACCTGCGGCTCAGGCGCGGGCGGCGGGAGCCAGGGACGTCCGCGTCCGCGGGCCGGTGGCCGACCCCCGGTTCCGGCCCTGCGACACGCAGCAGCGCAGCCTCGCGCGCATGAGGTTCGGGCTTCCTCCCACGGCTCCGCTCGCACTGCTCGTGGCCGGATCCTGGGGAGTCGGTCCCGTCCGGCGGGTCGCCCGCGAACTGCGCGACTGCGGTGCCGTCGTCCCGGTGGTCGTGTGCGGCCGCAACGCGGCCCTGGCCGCACAGTTGCGCGCCGACGGCATCGAGCATGTCCACGGCTGGGTCGACGACATGCCCGCCCTGATGCACGCGGCCGACGTTCTCGTCCAGAACGCGGGCGGGCTGACCACGCTCGAGGCGTTCTCCGCAGGGCTGCCCGTGGCCAGTTACGGCTGCATACCCGGCCATGGCCTGACCAACGCCGACGCCCTCGACCGGGCAGGTGCGGCAGTCTGGATCCGCCACCAGGACCGACTCAAGGACGTCCTCGACGATCTGGTCAACGGGCCGCTCGGGCCGAGCCAACGCGAGGCGGGGCTCGCGCTCTTCGCGGATTCCCCGGATCGTGGACCGGCCGCCGAGGCGGCGCGCGTGCTCCGCTCCGGACGGCCGCCCGCGACATCACCGCCCGCGACCCGGCGACACACCCGGCTCCGGCGCCTGGCCGCGACGACCACCGTGGCCTGCGCAGTGTGGGCGTGCGCCGTCGCCACCGGGGCCGCGACCAGTCGCGAAGGCAGCACCCTGATGCACGCGGTGAGCCAGACCCTCGACCCGGACCTCGGCTCCAGCCACGTCGGCCACGGTCCGGACGGACGTCACCGATGACACCCCCGCTCAGAGCGGCGCCTCTGCTCACAGCCGTCGCGGCAGCCGTTCCGGCCGTGCTGGCCACCGCCCACTGCGCGCCGGTCATCTCCACGCTCGGGCCCTTGCGCAACCGCCTCATGCCCCGCCTCGCCGGCCAAGGCCGGGCGGATCACGTAGCCCTCACCTTCGACGACGGCCCCGACCCCAAGTCCACGCCCGCGTTCCTGCAACTTCTCGCCGCGAGGCGGGTGCAGGCCACCTTCTTCCTCCTCGGCAGCCAGGCGCGCCGCTCGCCGGACCTGGTCCGCGAGATGGCCGCAGAAGGTCACCAGATCGGTGTGCACGGCTGGGCGCACCGCCCGTTGCTGCTGCGCGGCCCGCGCGCTACCCACACCGACCTGACCCGTGCACGCGACACCGTCGCCGAGATCACGGGCAGGCGGCCCACCCTCTTCCGCCCCCCGTACGGCGTCATGTCCGGATCGGCCCACAAGGCGACCCGCAGCCTCGGACTCACCCCTGTCCTGTGGACCTGCTGGGGCGAGGACTGGACCGCCAGGGCCACCCCGGAGTCGGTCCACCGCACCGTCGTCGCCGACCTGTACGGCGGAGGCACCGTGCTGCTCCACGACTCGGACTGCACCTCCGCGCCGGGCGCATGGCGCTCCGCCCTCGGCGCGCTTCCGCGCATTCTCGACACCTGCGAGGCGCGAGGGTACGAGGCAGGTCCGCTCCGTGACCACGGATGGCCCGCCGCCGCGGACGTGAAGGTGCTTTCGCCGCATCCCGGAGGGGGTGCGGCGCATCAGCGTGGATCGGGCGGGGATGACACGCGTTCAGTGCATCTTGCGGCGGGCGGGTAAGCCGTTGGAGGCACGGAGGCAGCCGCCGGATTCCCGACGGCCGACCCCGCCGGCCTCAGGGAGCCGGAGCCTCCTCGCTGCCCTCGACGACGGGCAGGAGGAGCATGAAGGTGGTGGGACTCCTGTGCGTCACGGAGAGCCGTCCGCCGAGTGAGACGGCCAGGTCGCGGGCGAGGGCCAGACCGATGCCCGCTCCGGGGCCGCCACCGGAATGCCCGCGGTCGAACAACCGCGCCGGATCCTCGTCGATGCTGCCCTCGTCGCTCACGTCGAAGGCGAGGGCGCTCCCCAGATCCCGTACCCGGAGCCGGACGGTGCCGCGCCCGTGGACCCTGGCATTGTCGAGCAGAATGCCCAGCACCTCGGACACGGGCCCTGCCGGGATCCGGGCATCCTCGGGCAGGTCATCGCCGGCGCTCATCAGGCGCCGGCCGTCCCGGGCGAAGAGCCCGTGCCACCTGTCAGCTGTCTCCCGGATCAGCTGCTGCGCCGCGACACCCGTGGCAGCCGAGTGGGCCCAGCCCTGTGAGCGGGACAGACGCAGAAGCTCCTCCACCGTGCGGTGCAGACGCTCGGTGGTGGCCAGCGCCTCGGCCACCACCGGCCGTAGACCGGTTTCGTCGTCCTGGCCGAGTCCGTCCTCCAGCGCGAGTTGCAGTCCTGCGAGCGGGGTGCGCAGCTGATGGGACGCGTTGCTCGTGAAATCGTGTTCACGGCGCAGGAGTTCGGAGAGGTTGTCCAGCATCTCGTTGTGGGTGTGTGCGACCTGGTCGATCTCGGCGACGCTGCTGGGAGCGGCCCTCCGGGTCAGGTCGCCCCCGGCGACGGCCCGGCAGTGCCGGGAGAGCTCTTCCAGCGGTGCAGCCAGCACGCGTGCCTGACGACGGGCGACGAGCACCGCGATGGAGACCGCCAGCACAGCCACGCCCAGCAGGACGCCCCAGGCCGCTAGGACACGGCGCTGCACGGCGCCTGCTTGCGACGACGCCCGCACGACACCGATCACCTGCTCGGCGTGCGAGACCGGAACGGTGACGACGATCTGCCCGCCCGTCTCGCTGCGCACCAGCCCACCGCCCAGGGCACGGCGGACCGGAGCGTCCCCGGTCGTCGGGCCGCTGCCCGCCCGGAGCCGGGCCTGCTGGTCGTACAGGCCCAAGCGCCCGCCGGGCGGGGCATGGGGCAGCTCGACGGGGTCGCCGGTGACGTAGTCAGGGCTCACCCGCACCGCAGCCGCCAGGGCCACTCGCTCCAGAGCGTCGCGCTGCGCCGTGTACAGGGACGACCGGATGACCAATGCCAGCGGGACGGCAAGCAGGACCACGGCGACCAGTGCGGCGGTGAGCGCCACTCGCACCACTCGCTGTCTCATGCCTTCATGATGCGGGCCCGCCGCCTGCCCTGACGTGACGCGGCGCCGCTTTTGCCGTCGTCTAACCCTCGCCGGGCCGAACGTTAACCCGTCGGTCCCTAGCGTCGCTGTCATGACCGGCCGGCACGGGTACCTCAGGAGAGGGGCAGCAGCCATGGGACGACACGGACGACATACACGAGCGGTCGCGGCTGTGGGCGTGGCGATCGCCGTCACGGCCATCGCCGGCTGTTCCGGTTCCGGCGCGCAGGGCTCGGCACCGACGACATCCACGGCGAACAGCGGCGGGCAGGCCCATGCCGCGCCCACCGAGTCCAATCCGCCCGGGGACATCCCCGACAACCAGGTCTACGTCGCCTACCGGCCGGCCGGCGGCTCGTTCACCGGGTTCACCGTGAAGGTGCCCGAAGGCTGGTCCCGCACGGTCCGGGGCGGCACCACGACGTTCACGGACAAGCTGAACACCATCACCATCACGTCGGCACCGGCCACCACCGCCCCCACGACCGCTTCGGTCGCCGCCGACGTCGTTCCGAAAGTACGCACCCAGACACCGAAGTTCGCCGCCCCGAAGGTGTCCGAGGTGACCCGGCATGCGGGACGCGCCATTCTGCTGACCTATCAGGGCGACTCGGCCAAGGACCCGGTCACCGGCAAGGTGGTGCGCGACGCGTTCGAGCGCTACGCCTACTTCCGGTCCGGCCATGAAGTGAACCTGACTCTGTCCGGCCCGGTCAACGCCGACAACGTCGACCCGTGGCGCATCGTCAGCGACTCCGTCACCTGGCGGTGAGAGCAGTGCCCGACATCCCGCGCGACCGTACCCGCGTACGCCCCCTCGACGATGACGTGCTCACCGCCCGCGAGCTGTACCGCTTCTACCGCGCTGGCGAGGAGGAGACACTCGCGCTGCGCGGGGTGTCGCTGGCGGTGCGGCGCGGTGAGACGGTCGCCGTCGTAGGCCCCTCGGGGGCGGGCAAGTCGACCCTGCTGGCCGTTCTGGCAGGCCTCGACGAACCGTCCGGAGGCGAAGTCCGCGTCGACGGCGTCCGCATCAGCCACCGGCCCGAGACGGAGCGGGCCCGGCTGCGGGCCCGTCACATCGGCGTCCTGCTGCAGACCCGCAACCTGCTGCCGCACCTGAGCGTGCGCGACAACGTCCGCCTGCCGCAGCAGGCCAGTGGCCGAAGGCCCACCGTCACGGCCGACGACCTCCTGGCGCAGGCAGGGATCATCGAGCGGTCCCACGCCCTGCCCCGCCAGCTGTCCGGCGGGGAACTCGCGCGGGCCGGACTGGCCGTCGCCCTGGCGAACTCTCCCTCCGTCCTCCTGGCCGACGAACCCACGGGCGAACTCGACGGCGAGGCTGAACACCTCGTCCTGACCATGCTGCGGCAACGGGCGGCAGAGGGCTGCGCGGTGCTGATCGTGACACACAGCGCACAAGCCGTGCGGATCGCCGACCGGGTCATCGCCCTGGACGACGGAAAGGCCGGCGACAGGCCGTCCTCTGCTGCCCTGGGAGGAATCCATGATGCCGCCCGATGACGCACTCGTGACCTGCACCGACACAGCCCTCACCTTCGGCCGGGACGCGCAGGCGGTGGTGGCGGTGCACGGAGCGAACCTGACGATCCGTCCCGGCGACCGGCTCGCCGTCGTCGGATCGTCCGGCTCGGGGAAAAGCTCTCTGCTGCACCTGATCGCCGGACTCGAACAAGCCACCACCGGGACCGTCACCCGAGCCGCAGGCCTCGAGCGCAGCGACATCGGACTGGTCTTCCAGAACGACAGCCTCATTCCCGCGCTGAACGTGGCCGAGAACGCGGCCCTCCCGCTGATCCTCGCCGGCCACCCCGAGAACGAGGCGCAGCAGGCCGCTCTCGCGGCCCTCGACCAGGTCGGCGTCCAGCACCTGGCCGACCGGCTGCCCGAAGAGATCTCCGGGGGCCAGGCCCAACGCGTGGCTGTCGCCCGCGTGCTGTGCCAGGCCCCCCGCCTGATCCTCGCCGACGAACCCACCGGCCGCCTCGACCACGGCAGTGGCGCCCGCGTCCTGGACGCCCTGCTGGCCGCCGCGGACCTGACGCGGGCCGCCCTCGTCGTCACCACCCACGACCCGTCCGTCGCCGCCCGGCTCGCCCAGCGCCGCACCATGCGCGACGGACGACTGCTCGCACCCGAGGAGACGCCATGATGACCGCATGGGTGAAGGGCCTCACCCGCCACCGCACCGGACGGCTCCTGGCCGCCCTGGCCGGCGTCGCCCTGGCCGTCGCCCTGATCGCGGCACTCGGCTCCTTCCTCACTGCGTCGAAGGCAACCATGACCCAGCGCGCCCTGCGCTCGGTCGCCGTCGACTGGCAGGTCCAGGTCCAGCCCGGCGCCGACCCGGACACCGTCCTGTCCCTGGTCCGCAAGACCCCCGGCACGCAGACCGCGCTGCCGGTCGGCTACGCACACACCACCGGCTTCAGCGCCCAGGCGCACGGCAGCACCCAGACCACAGGGCCCGGAATCGCACTCGGCCTGCCCGACGGCTACCGCAACCGGTTCCCCGACGAGATCCGCACCCTCGCCGGCTCCCCGACCGGCGTCCTGCTCGCCCAGCAGACCGCATCCAACCTGCACGCGGCCCCGGGGGACACCATCACCATCGGGCTACCCGGCGTCGGCCGCCGCCAGGTCACCGTGAACGCAGTGGTCGACCTGCCCCAGGCCGACTCCCTCTTCCAGACCGTCGGCGCACCCAGCCAGTCCCAGCCCACCGCCCCACCGGACAACGTCGTACTCCTGCCCGCCGCACAGTTCGCCGCACTCACCCGCGGCGCCACCGCGACCACCACACAGATCCACGTCGCCCGCGACCACAGCCACCTGCCCACCGACCCCGCAGCCGCCTTCACCACCGTCACCGGAGCCGCCCACAACCTGGTGGCCCACTCCGCGGGCACCGCACTCGTCGGCGACAACGTCGGCGCCGCCCTGGACTCCGCCCGCCAGGACGCCCTGTACGCCCAGGTCCTGTTCCTCTTCCTCGGCGTCCCCGGCGCCGTACTCGCCGCCGCACTGACGGCCGCGGTCGCCTCGGCCGGCGGCGACCGTCGCCGCCAGGAACAGGGGCTGCTGCGCCTGCGCGGGCTGCGCCCCGGGCAGATCACCGCGCTCGCGGCCCTGGAAGCCGCCCTGATCGGCCTGCTCGGCGGCCTCCTCGGGCTGGGCGCGGCCGCCCTGACCGGACACCTCGCCTTCGGTGCCGCATCCTTCGGTGCCGGCAGTGCAACCTGGCCGCTCTGGTACGGCGTCGCCTTCGCCCTCGGGGCCGCGGTGGCCGCCGGAGCCGTCCTCGTACCCGCCCTGCGGGATCTGCGCACCGTCACCGTCGCCGACACCCGTAAGGAGAACAGCCCCCGACGCACCCCCTGGTGGATGCGCTACGGCCTGGACCTCGTCCTGCTGGCCGGCTCGTGGCTGGTCTTCCGCGCCTCCTCCGGCAACCAGTACGCCCTGGTCCTCGCGCCCGAGGGCGTACCCACCATCTCCGTGTCGTACTGGGCCTTCCTCGGACCCGTACTGCTGTGGATCGGCGCCGCCCTGCTCGTATGGCGCCTCACCCTGCTGGCCCTCGACCACGGGCGCCCCGCGCTGACACGGCTCGCCCGACCGCTGACCGGGAACCTGGCCGGCACCACCGCGGCCACCCTGTCGCGCCGAAGCCGCACGCTCGCACGGTCGGTGGTCCTGCTCGCCCTCGCCGTCTCCTTCGCGGTATCCACCGCGGTCTTCAACGCCACCTACCGGCAACAGGCAGAAGTCGACGCCCGGCTGACCAACGGCGCCGACGTCACCGTCACCGAACCTCCAGGCGCTCACATCCCGCCGAACGCGGCAACCACCCTGAAAGTCAGCGGCGTACGACACGTCGAGCCGCTCCAGCACCGGTTCGCCTACGTCGGCTCCGACCTTCAGGACCTCTACGGCGTCCGCCCCGACACCGTCACCCGAGCCACCTCGCTCCAGGACGCCTACTTCGCCGGCGGGACCGCGAAACAGCTCATGCACAGCCTGGCCCGACGCCCGGACAATCTCCTGGTCAGCGAGGAGACCGTGCACGACTTCCAGCTCCAGCCCGGCGACACCGTCAACCTCCGCATCCAGGACGCCCGGACGAAGGCCCTGCGCACCGTCCCCTTCCACTACGCCGGAGTGGTCAAGGAATTCCCCACCGCCCCCAAGGACAGCTTCTTCGTCGCCAACGCCTCCTACATCACCCGGACCACGGGCAGCGACTCTGTGGGTGCCTTCCTCGTCGACACGGGCGGCAGCCGACAGCAGCAGGTCGCCGCCCAGCTGCGCAGGCAACTGGGCAGCAGTGCCACCGTCACCGACCTGACCCGGACCCGCGGCACGGTCGGCACCAGCCTGACCTCCGTCGACCTGGCCGGCCTGACCCGCATCGAACTCGCCTTCGCGGTACTGCTGGCCGCCGGAGCCGGGGGCCTGGTCCTCGCGCTCGGACTCGCCGAGCGGCGCCGCACCTTCGCCATCGCCACGGTCCTCGGCGCCACACAACGGCAACTGCGCGGCATGGTCCTCACCGAAGCCCTCCTGCTGGCCGCGACCGGCCTGGCGACAGGCGCACTCATCGGCTGGGCCCTGTCACAGATGCTCGTCAAGGTCCTCACCGGTGTCTTCGACCCCCCGCCGGCCACTCTGGCCGTCCCCGGCACCTACCTCGCCCTCACCGGGCTCGCCGCCGTCACCGCCGTACTGGCCGCGGCCCTCAACGGCATCCGCAGCTCCCGGCGCCCCGCCGTGGAGGAACTGCGCGACATGTGAACCACACCGACCAGCCGCAACGATGGACGAGATCACCGAGGGACCTAGGCTGTCGACCATGGGTACGTCCACGGCACCGGACCAGAGCCGTCTGCGCGTACTCGTCGTGGAGGACGACGAGACGATCGGCCATCACCTCAAGACCGGCCTGCGCGGCAGCGGCTATGCCACGGCGTGGATCCGCACCGGCGTCGCCGCTCTCACGGAGGCAGGCACCTCCTCCTACGACGCCGTCCTGCTCGACCTCGGCCTGCCCGACATCGACGGCCTGGACGTCGCACGGGACCTGCGGGCCCGCTTCCCGGACCTGCTGATCGTCATCCTCACCGCACGCACCGACGACATCGACATCATCGCGGGCCTGGAAGCCGGTGCCGACGACTACCTGGTCAAGCCCTTCTCCCTGACGGTGCTGCTCGCCCGCCTGCGCGCCCATCTGCGCCGCCGGGCCGTCACGCCCACCGAGCAGACACCGGTACACCTGCACGACCTCGTCATCGACGCGAAGGCCCGCCGGTGCACCCTCCACGGCGAGGAGGTCAGACTGCGGCCCAAGGAGTTCGATCTGCTGGCCACGCTCGCCCGGCATCCGGGAGAAGCCGTCGCACGCGAAACCCTGATGGCCGAGGTGTGGGACGAGAACTGGTTCGGTCCCACCAAGACGCTGGACGTCACGATGGCCGGTCTGCGCCGTCAGCTTGCCCAGGCTGCCGAGGCGGCGCGGCGCCCGTGCCGGCTGCCGCGGCTCGGCACGCTGAGAGGACACGGCTACCGGCTGGAGATCTGACGGTTCGCCTCCTAGGCCGGGGAACGCCGACAAGTCGCCCATCCCTTCAATGATCAACGGGCAGGTCGGCGCGGTGTTCGCCGGTGGCGAGGTAGACCACGTGACGGGCGATGGAGACCGCGTGGTCGGCGAAGCGTTCGCAGTAGCGGCCGACCAGCGCGACGTTGACGGCCGTCTCCACGCCGTGCTGCCACTGCTCGTCCAGCAGGTGCTGGAACAGCAGGCGGTGCAGTTCGTCCATCCGGTCGTCGTCCCGCTCCACCCGCAGTGCGGCTTCCACATCGTGGGTGACGAGTGCCTCGGCGGCCTGGGACACCAGCCGCTGAGCGAGCCGGCCCATCTCCAGCACCGTCCGGCGCAGGTCCTGCGGTACGGCGTGCTCGGGATACCGTCGGCGGGCCACGGTGGCGACGTCCTTGGCGAGCACGCCACATCGCTCCAGGTCCGCGCTCATGCGCAGGGAGGTGACCACCGTCCGTAGGTCGGTGGCGACGGGCTGCTGGCGGGCCAGCACCGCGATGGCCCTGTCCTCCAGGTCGCGGTGCATGTCCTTGACGTGCGCCTCGGCGGAGATCACGCCTTCGGCTGTTTGCAGGTCGCTGTCCAGCAGAGCGCTCGTGGCTCGGCCCATGGCGGAACCGACCAGATCGGCCATCGCCTTCAGTGCTTCGCCGATCGAGTCCAGCTCCTGCTGGTAGGCCTTGCGCATCCGTCGCTCACCTCCATCGACGGGCCGTTCTCACCACAGCCGGGTTCCCGGCAGGCTCCAGCCGGGATCGGCTGACGGATTCCGGCGCGACCGCCCCGCTCAGGGCTTCCGCGCATGCCGTCCTGCACCGATCCCCTCAAACCGATCATAGGTTGCGAGCCCGTTCCACCTCGGGTCCTCGGCAGTCAGGATGCATTCAGGCTCTTCGCGGCACGGTCGGCCGCCATGACCCTTGAACCCTGTGAGACACCCGACTTTCCGGCAGCGGGTGGGCGGGCGGCCCCGTCGTCCGGTCGCCGGCCGGGCTGGAGCAAAGTTCCCGAAGTCACGGTCTACTTCTGGATCACCAAGATCCTGTGCGCCACGGTCGGCGGGACCGCGGCCGATCTGCTGAACGACAAGGCCGGTCTCGGCCTGGCCGGGGTGTCGGTGCTGATGAGTGCGCTGCTGGCCGTGGCGCTGGCCGTCCAGTTCCGCACCACTGTGTACCGGGCCGGTGTGTACTGGCCGGCCGTCGCCCTGACCGGCGTCGTCAGCACCCTGATCAGCGACGGTCTCACCGACAGCATGGGCGTACCGCTCGATCCGGCCGCCACGGTCTTCGCGATAGCCCTCGCGGCCGTTTTCGTGGTCTGGCACCGGCGCGAGCGCACGCTGTCGATCCACAGCATCGACACGACCGGCCGCGAGTCCTTCTACTGGCTGGCCGTGCTGCTCACCTTCGCCCTCGGCGCTGCCGCCGGCGACCTCGTGTCGCAGCGGCTGAGCCTGGGCTACTGGCTGTCCGCGGTGCTGTTCGGCCTGGCCATCGCCGCACTGGGCATCGCGCACTTCCAGCTCGGCATGGACGCGGTGTGGAGCTTCTGGATCGCCTGCATCCTCACCTGCCCGCTCGGCGCCTGCATCGGCGACTACCTCTCCCGGCCGAGCGGCGACGGCGGTCTGGAACTGGGCACGGTCGTGACCAGTGGACTGTTGTTGACGGTGATACTCGGACTGGTCGTGTACCTGGCTGCGACCCGCGCGGACGTCACCGAACAGCGCGCCGCAGACGGCACGCGGCCTGCCGGTCGCACCGGGAGCCGGGATGCCGCCTGATCCGCCACCCAGCCGCCCGTGCGCGACGTGAGGGAACGCATATCCCGGTCGGGCGTCTGATGTCCCAGACTATGTCTACAAGACTGTAGTCTCGCGGACCACCAGTGCGCCGACCTGGGAGAGCGGGAGAACTCTGGCTGTGGAGTACCTAGCTGTGGAGTACCTAGGGGCAGGCTGTGGCTTTGATCATGGTGTGTGAGGATGACGCGGCGGTCCGTGACGTGCTCAAGCGCGCACTTGAGCACGACGGTCATACGGTCGCAGTCGCCGCAACAGCGGACGGCCTGCTGCGGCACCTCGAACCGGCCCCGCACCTGATCGTCCTGGATCTGGGGCTCCCCGACGCCGATGGCCGCGATGTCTGCCTGGCACTGCGGGCACGTGGCATCGACGTCCCGGTGCTGATGCTGACCGCCCTGGACGGCATGCATCACAAGGTGGGCGGCTTCGAGGCGGGAGCCGACGACTACATGACGAAACCGTTCGACATTCCGGAGCTGCTGGTGAGGGTCCGCGCCCTGCTGCGCAGAACAACCGCGACGACCCCGGCAAGGGGCATCGTTCTCGATCCGGCGAAACATGTCGTGACCTACGGTTCGACGAGTGAGAGCCTGACGCCGACCGAGTTCCGCCTGCTGGGCAGGCTCATCGCCTCGCGGGGCGACGCTGTACGCCGCCACGCCCTCGTCGCTGCGGGCTGGCCGCATGGCGCACAGGTGAGCGACAACACCCTCGACTCCTTCGTTCGCCGGCTGCGGACCAAACTCGGTGCGCTGGGCGTGGCCGATCGGCTGGCGACGGTCCGCGGGGTGGGCTATCGATGGGAGTGACAGGCTTCCGCGGGAGGGTCGTCGCGCTTGCGGTTCTGATCGCGACAGCGGTGGTCGCAGTGCTGGTGGTGGTCTCGCACGTGCTGCTGAGCCAGGTGACCGACGCCGACGCGAACGCTCTGGCGCACACCCGTGCAGAGGCGGTGGCGGCGAACGTGGTCGTACGCGACGGCCACGTCGTGCTGATCGAGAGCGGCAACGAAGCGCTGGACACGGTCTCATGGGTGTACGCCGATGGGCACCTCATCGACGGAATCGTGCCGGACAGCGTCCATGACCGCGTCGATGCGCTCGTCGGCTCCGGGCAGTCCCAGACCACCACGGTCGGCAACCATCTTCTGTACGCCGAACCGATACGGCTCGAAGGCCACCACGTCATGACGGTCGTGCGGGTGGATCTGACGCCGTACGAGACGTCGGAGCAGCGCAGCCTGACGATGTCCCTCATGCTGGGCGGCATCGCGATCCTGCTCGCAGGCGTTGTCGCCCACCTCGTGGTGGTTCGTGCGTTGCGAGTGGTCCACGAAATGGCCGCCCTCGCCGACGACTGGGGTGATCACGAACCCGGGCGCCGATTCGACCTCGGCGTTCCGCGCGATGAATTCGGGGAACTCGGGCGAACTCTGGACCGCCTGCTCGACCGTGTGGACAACGCGCTCGCGGACGAGCGCCGGCTCACCGACGAGATCGCCCACGAGTTGCGAACGCCCCTGACGGTTCTGCGGGGCGAGGCGCAGTTGGCGCAGCTCTCCGGTCGTCATCTGCCACCGGAGTCCGTTCTGACCGAGGCCGACCGTCTGAACACGGCGATCACGACCATACTGAGCTCCGCCCGGACACGGATCGACGGCGGTACCCGTTGCGACCTCAGGGCGGCGGCCCGACAGGCCATCGCCGGCCGCTCCGTCGAACTCGCCGTCCCGGCCGACGTCGACGTCGCCGTGGCGACGGAACTCGTCGTGGCGGTGCTGTCACCCCTGCTGGACAACGGCCTGCGGCATGCGCGTTCGCGCGTCCGGGTCACGGCGCGCATCGAGTCGCAGGGGGTCGTGATCGATGTCCTCGACGATGGCCCGGGGTTCGATCCCGCAGAGGTCGATCGGGTCTTCGAAGCGGGCGTGACCAGCGGCAACGGGCACGGGCTGGGGCTGGCAGTGGTCAAGCGTCTCGCCGCGTCCGCGGGAGTGGCAGTCCGTGCGATCGCCGATGGCCACGGTCGCGTCGAGGTGACCTTCCCCACGCCGGAGGCGATCTCGTAGTCAGGTTGTGTGCAGGTTGGCCGAGCCAGCCTTGCCGCATGACAACGACGAGCGAAGCCCGCACGGACCGCAGCGGGCGGCTGATGCTGAACAAGGTTCCCGAGGTCACCGTCTGGTTCTGGGTGATCAAGATCCTGTGCACGACCGTCGGTGAGAGCTTCGCCGACTGGATCAACATGAAGCTGGGCGTCGGCCTGGTGAACACGGCGTGGATCTTCACCGCGGTATTCGTGGTGGTCCTGGCCGTCCAGCTACGGCTGAAGCGGTACGTCCCGTTCCCGTACTGGCTGACCGTGGTCGTTGTCAGCGTCACGGGCACGCTCTACACCGACATCCTGACCGACCAGCTCAACGTGCCGCTGTGGATCAGCACCGTAGTGTTCTCGGTGCTGCTCGCCGTGGTCTTCGGCGTGTGGTGGCTGCGCGAGCGCACCCTGTCGATCCACTCGGTCACGACGCTGCCGCGTGAGTCGTTCTACTGGCTCGCCGTTCTCGTCACCTTCGCCCTCGGCACCGCGACCGGCGACTGGACCCTCGAGCTCACCGGCTGGAGCCCGGGAGTCTCGGTCCTGCTGCCGCTCGGCCTCATCGCGGCGATCACGCTGCAGTGGAAGTTCGGCGCCAACCCGGTGCTGTCCTTCTGGCTCGCCTACATCCTGACCCGCCCGCTGGGCGCCAACATCGGCGACTGGCTCGCCTCCCCGAAGGTCGCCCAGCCGGGCGAGCCGACCGGCCTTGCGCTGGGCACCTTCACCACCAGCCTGATCTTCCTGGGCCTGATCCTGGTGACCGTCATCTACCTGACGGTGACACGTTCCGACGTGACCGAGACCTACGACGCCACGCACACCCCGCAGCTCTCCGCCAACCCGCAGAGGGAGCGCGTCGCGCTGGCGGGCTTCGCCCTCCTCGCCGTGTTCACGGGGTCCCTGCTGGTCTGGGCGCACAGCCAGCCGCACGTCGGCCCGGCGCCGGAGGAGGACGCCACCTCCACCGTTCACCTCGCCCCCGGCCAGGCCGTGAAGAACTTCCCGTCCACGAAGGTCGACGCTCTGAGGGCACTCGCATCGACCTCGCTCAAGGACGCACAGTCGGGGAACGCGACCGGGGCACACGCAGCTGCCCAGTCGCTGCGAGACCTCTGGGACGCCGACGAAGCCTCGCTGCATCCGCTGGACAACACCGGCTGGACGTTCCTCGACGCTCAGATGGACCAGGTCCTGAAGACCTTCGGCATCGACCACTCGAACCCGCCGATGCCGCCGGCCCAGCAGGAGGCCGAACTCAACACTCTCCTCACTGACATGCGCTGACGGGCCCGATCGGCGCGGGGGGTGCGGACAACCCCCGCCGACAAACCCGACCCCGGCGCAGGTTAAAACAAAAGTAGATCCCAAGTTTTATAGGTCCAAAAGGAAAGACATGAAAAACAAAACCGGCGCAAAAGA